>JALOLW010000094.1 GCA_025455795.1 Spirosomataceae bacterium | reverse complement strand
AGAAAAATAACTTTATCAGTACTCCAATGACTCTCATCACCATAGAACCCAAAAACAAAGCTGATTATGAGCTTTTTATCAGTTTGGCAAAAAGGCTAAAAGCCAAATATACTGAGCAACCTTTCGCCGAAAAAGAACCTACCAAAGAGGAAATTTTGAGGCAGCTTGGCGAGGATTATCGCGCTTTACAAAACGGTACGCTTCAAACCAGACCTTTAAAAGACCTATTGGATGAGTTATAATGTCATCGTTTCTCCTAATTTTGATAGAGAACTAAAACGTCTCTCAAAAAAGTATAAATCTTTAAAAATCGAAGTAATGGCCTTGGGTGAACAACTTTCGGACAATCCAACCATGGGTACGCCTATCGGAAGAGATTGTTACAAGATACGATTGGCCATCAAGAGCAAAGGTACAGGCAAAAGCGGTGGGGCGCGGGTGATTACATGCGTAGTTGCACTGAATGAAGCCGTCACGCTACTAACTATTTATGACAAATCTGACCAGGCCGACATATCTGATGGTGAGTTGAAGCGTATTTTGAAAGAAAATCAGTTGTGAGAAAAGTTAGAATTGTTGCGATAACAAAATCGTATCATCTACGCTGAAAAGGCAAGAACAATCTGGAAAAACTTAGTGAATAGGAATCCATTCAATCTTTCTTTGAAAGAGAAGTAAGCAATAACGTTCTTACCTCAATGGCTTCTTTGCCCGTGATTTTCAACGCTTTGAGCGTGAGTTTGCCCGTACCTTTGGGCAAATGTATCTTCCCGAATTTTAATGGTTTAAAATCTTTGACGTAAGACTCTATCCGCACGATTTTGTCGCGTTCCATGCCACGCAGGGGTGGGTCGTGGGCTTCGGTGATTTGGGTGCTAAGTTGTTGATTACCAAAAGACAATTGTATCGTTGCCCCCACGTTTTGCGGATGGCAGGTGTAGTAAAGTTCCACGTCAAAGTCACCTGATTCCAGCACTTCTACGTCCCACTCGATGGCGTCGTCGGTAGAAGTCCAATGCGTAAAAAACGTGCTGTTTGGATGGCGATTGGAACGTTGAATGTTCCCCTTGGACTTGGCATCACGGGCGGGGAGTTCGGTGTACCGAGCTTGGGGATGCCCCACCGTGAAAGGCATATTTTGGGCATAATTGGCACTAAAAACGTCAGATTTCCAGCGAGTGACGGCTTGGGTGAGTTGGGTGTGGATAGCAGATTGTTGGGCAGCAATGTCGGTAATTTGGGCGAGGTCGGTGGTCATGTCGTAGAGTTTACCCGCGTGGTCGAGGCGATAGCGGTCGGTGCGTACACTCACGCGCCCGTTCCAATGCGAAAAAATCAGGCGGTCGGTGGCGTGAGTGGTGTTTCCTTGCAGTTGATTTTTGAGGCTGATACCGTCCAATGGTTTCGGAAAAACCGCCTGAATCCCCGCCAAGTCTGCCAGCGTAGGCAGCAAATCTATCGCGCCTGCCACCTGGTTGATTTGGGTGCCTGCTTTGATGATTTTGGGGTACTGTATGAGCAGTGGTGAGCGCACGCCACCCTCGTCGGTGCTGCCTTTGATGCTTTTCATGCCACCGTTCCAGCGGATAGCATTGGGGCCGTTGTCGTTGAAATACAGCACGATGGTATTTTCTTCCAAGCCCAACTGCCGCAGTCGCGCCATGACACGGCCTACGTTCCAGTCAATGTTTTCGCACATTGCCAAAGCCGCTCGCGTAAACGTCGGGTCTTCTTTGGTGGGGTCGGCAGCTTGCATCAACAGTGGTTTGTCTTTGAAGCGCGCCCAGTATTCGTCGGGTACTTGCATGGGCGAGTGGGGCGTGTTGAAAGGCAGGTACACCAAAAACGGTTGCTGCTGATTTTTTTCGATAAACGACAGGGCTTTGTTGGTGAAATCATCGGCTGTAAAACCTTGCCCCTGAACGATTTGGCCGTTGTGTTCGAGTGGTGGACTGAAATAATCGCCCCAATGCCCCGAACAAAATCCATAAAACTCATCGAACCCGCGTGCGCTGGGATGGTACGGATACTGCATACCGCTGTGCCATTTGCCAAAAGCCCCCGTGGCGTAACCCGCCTTTTTGAAAATATCGGCCAACGTCGTTTCGGAGAGGTGAATGCGCTCGCCGCCTTCGGAAGTGCTAAACACGCCCGCCCGTGGGTGATAACGCCCCGTGAGCAACTCCGCCCGCGTGGGTGAGCAGACGGGCTGCACATAAAACCGACTGAACTGCGCCCCGTTGCGCCCGATATTGTCCACGTTGGGCGTGTTGAGATTGCGGTTGCCATTGATGCTCAAATCCCCCCAGCCCTGGTCGTCACTCAAAAAAATGACGATGTTGGGGCGGGTGGTTTTGGGGGCAATGTCTTTGGTCACATCGGCCAGCATTTGGTGCAGTACGGGTTGGAGTTTTGCCACGATTTGGGGCCGCGCCTGCGCTTGGTTTTTGGTTTCGTTGCGGTCGTTTTTGGTGTCAAAAAGCTCGTACTGCGTCGGTTGGATGGTTTTGAGAAGCGAGGGATTCTCAAACAATTCAGCAGCGCGAACAGCCTTGTTATCACTCCATCCCAACAATTTCCATTGACCTACTTGCAGGGCTACTTTGGGTTTGTCGAGGGCGTTGTAGTAAGTCCAAAAGAGTGGGGTTTTTCGTTGAAAGTTTTTGTTATTGAGTGCGTTGGCAATGTTTTCCCCGTCCAACTTTGGGGTGTTTTTGGGGACAATCGCCCCTGTCAGAGAAGCAATCGTTGGCAAAAAGTCACAGTTCCAAATCAACGCATCGCTGGTTTGTTGGGCTTTGATTTTGCCTTTCCATTGCATCAGGCAAGGCACGCGCGTACCGCCTTCGTAAAGGTGGAGCTTCATGCCGTGCAAGCCGCCTGTGGTGCCGTAGCTGCGCTCCGAGCCTTTGTAGCGGTTGAGGGTTTCGGGGCCGTTGTCGCTCGTAAAAATTACCAACGTATTTTTGGCAAGTCCTTGTTTTTCAAGGCTTTCCAGTATTCGCCCTACGGCACGGTCTAAATTTTCTACATTGGCCAAATACATCGCTTTTTCGATGGGCGTGTGGATGCCGTATTTTTTGACCAGTTCTTCGGGCGAAGCCACGGGTTCGTGCGGCTCGTGAAAACATATATGTTGGTAAAACGGCTTGGATGGGTCGCGCTTTTGTAGCCATCGAATCGCCTCATCGGCCACAATTTGGCAAGAATAACCCTCAGTTTGTGCTACTTTCTGCCCATTTCTGACAAAATTGATGGGGTTTTGGTGCGAGGGGGCGGCGTTGTTTTGCGTACCAAACCAGTAGTCAAATCCGTGGTCGTTGGGCTGCGGTTGGGCGGGGTTGTTGAACTTCCCGTTGAGGTGCCACTTCCCAAAAAAGCCCGTCTGATAGCCACTGTTTTTGAGCAGCGAAGCGATGGTCAGTTCGTTTTTGGAAAGGCTCACTTCTTGTTGGTCAGGAATCCAATCCAAAATACCCAAGCGCGTCGGAATACGCCCCGTGAGCAAGCCCGCGCGTGAAGGCGAGCATACGGGTGCCGACGAGTGAGCATTGGTAAAACGCAGGCCGTTTTGCGCCATTCGATGGAGGTTGGGCGTCTGAATGATGGGATTGCCATAACAGGCCAAATCGCCGTAGCCCAGGTCGTCGGCGAGGAGAATGATGACGTTGGGGCGGGGGGAGTGCGCATACGCAACGGAGCAAAACAGGGATAAAAGCAACAACAACAGGCGCATAGCAGAAGGGGGTTTTGAAAGGAAGTATTCAAAACACTTTTTTTAATCATTTTCACCGTAACAAAGTGCGACTGCCGCCGTATATCTTTGCAAAAAAAACGCTATGCCTGTACTTTATACCGATTCACACCTGTCTCCAGCTTGGCTGCCCAACGGCCACTTTCAGAGTATTTATCCCGCCTTGTTTCGCAAAATCAAACTCACCTACCAGCGCGAGCGCATCCCCACCCCCGACCACGACTTTCTGAATTTGGATTGGGCAGAGGGCGAAGGGCAGAGGGTAGGGGGGATTAAGCCCCCTTCGGGGGTTGGGGGCATGGAGACAGAGGGCTTGGTTCAACTTCAAACTCTAAACTCCAAACTCCAAACTTTAGTCATTCTCTCCCACGGTTTGGAGGGCGATAGCTCGCGGCAGTACATCACGGGCATGGTACGGCTGCTCAATGCCCACGGCTACGACTGCTTGGCTTGGAATTATCGCAGTTGTGGTGGTGAAATGAACCTCCAACCGCGTTTTTACCACAGCGGCGAAACCACCGATTTGGATTGGGTAGTTCGACACGCTATCGGCAAGGGCTATACAGAGATTTATCTGATGGGATTTAGCTTGGGAGGCAATATCACCCTCAAATACCTCGGTGAACGCGGAACGCAGCTCCCCCCCGAAATCAAAAAAGCAGTCGTATTCAGCGTGCCGATGGACTTGTCGGCGTGTAGCCACAATATCAACAAACGCGAAAACTGGGTCTATGCCAAGCGTTTTTTGGGGACGCTCAAAACCAAAGCCGCTACGAAAGGTGCTACTTACCCACAGCATATCAACGTTGGATTGCTGAATCAAGTCAAAACGGTCTGGGATTTCGACCATTTCTACACGGGTCCGTTGCACGGTTTTGAGGGAGCAGAAGACTATTATCGGCGGTGCAGTTCCAAGTACATTGTCCAAAACATTACGATTCCGACGCTCATTGTCAATGCCAAAAACGACCCGTTGGTGCCTTATGAGAGTTTGCCTATCGCCGAGATTGAACAAATACCCCACGTTTGGCTCGAACTCACCACGCAGGGTGGACATTGCGGTTTTCGCCCACAGATGTTGGCCGACGAGGGCGTGTATTGGTCCGAACGACGCGCCTTGGATTTTTTTCAACAAACATGAACGGCCTCGTACTCATCGGTGGGCGCAGTACGCGCATGGGGGCCGACAAAAGCCTTTTGTGCTACCACCAAAAACCCCAATGGCAGCACACCAAAACGCTCCTCGAAGATTGTTGTGAGCGTGTGTACGTGTGCGGCCGCGCAGAACAGTATCTCGTTGATTTTGAGAACAATTGGCTACTTGATAGCTACGCAACGGGGCCTCTGGGTGGTATCTTGACGGCCTTTGAACACGATGCTACGCGCCCTTGGCTCGTGATGGCTTGCGATATGCCTTTTGTGACCCACGAAACCCTCACTTTTCTCCAACAGCACCGCGACCCTACCCGCACGGCCACCGCTTTCCAAAACCCCATCACGCACCTCCCCGAACCACTCCTAACGATATGGGAGCCTGCGGCCTTTGCGCTGCTAAAACAAGCCCACGACACAGGAAGAAAATCACCGATGTACCTTTTAAAACAAGCCGATGTTCAACTCCTTTCTTGTCCCCAACCACGCTGGCTTCAAAGCCTCAATAGCCCCGAAGAAGTGCGGGCGTTGTGGGAGGAAGGAAAGCCGTAGGAGCAATTCGATTTTGACAACATGACTGACCTAAAAACCTTTGAATTTCACCGTTTTGTGGAAAGTATTTTGCAAATCAATACTTCCCGCAATTACTTGATTGCCGACCAAAGGAACTTTGCGGGGTCGCGGCTCAACTATCCCTACCGCAACTATTTCTATGGCATTGGACTCATGTATGAAGGCAAGCGCAGGCTACGGGTGGGCATCAACGACTACACATTGCAAGCGGGCGATTTGCTCGTGATAGGTCCAGGCACTATCCGACATTGGCTCGACGACAACTGGGGTATCGAGCAAGTAGCGGTATTTTTTACGCCTCATCTTTTTACCCCGCCCATCAATCCGCAGTTTTTGGCTGATTCTGCCATTTTTGGGCAGTCTATTCAGCATGTTATTGCGTTGGATAGTGCTGATTTAGTGTTTTTTAAGCAATTGTTTGAGCAAGTTCGGCAGAATGAAAAATCGCAGAAAGTAGTAGCGGCTTTGACTTTGGCCATGATTGAACGAATCGAACTACTCACCACGGTCACGCAACCACATAAAACCTCACGAAAAGAGCAAATTTCAAAGGCTTTTTGTCGCATGGTCAATGCCCAATACCTCGAAAAAAAGGACGTGGCTCACTACGCCGACCAACTCAACATTACGCCCAAATACCTCAACGAAGCCGTGAAAGAAAGTACGGGCAAAGCCCCCAAAGCCATCATTGAGCAACTGATTATGCAAGAAGCCAAAAGTCTGCTCAAACAAACCCAAATGAACATCAAAGAAATCAGCTACTGGCTTGGCTATGATGACCCTTCGTATTTTACCAAAGCCTTCAAAACGGCTGAGGGTTTATTGCCAAATGAGTATCGGGGACAGTAGTTTACCGAAAAAACTACCACTTTTACCGCCAATTACCTCTTTATCTGCTTCTATTTATAGCCTTATTTTGCATCATCAATTCAATAACGAATTGACCAAACAAACAAAACAATGAAAAAGATCATAGAAAGAAGCCTCCGCCTCCAACGTAGTTTTCACGGACGCGGGTTTAGCTCAATAGACTTGCGAGCAGGTATTTTGAACATCAATCCGTATTTGATTTTGACGGAGTTCAACATGAGTCAGCCGTTTTTCCCGCCGCACCCGCACGCAGGCGTGAGCGTGGCCACGTATATTTTTCCTGACTCGGCGGGTGGGTTTATCAACCGCGACTCGCGCGGCGACCACAGCCGTATCGAGCCAGGGGGCCTACACCTGACCCAAGCGGGTGTGGGGATGCAGCACGAAGAAGTTCCCGAAAAAAATGGCCTCAACGTACACGGTATGCAGATTTGGATCAATCACTCGGCTGAAAACCGATTGTCGGAAGCCAAAGCCTACCATGCCGCTTCGGCTGAAATTCCAGAAGTAACCACCGAAGCGGCTACTATCAGAGTGGTATTTGGTGAATACGCAGGCGAAAAATCGCCCATCGTGCCGCTCACGCGGGTGAGTTTGTTGGATGTATATGTCAAACCCAATGGCACAGAAACGATACAACTTCCTGACAATGAATTGTTTGTTGGCTTTGTGTTGGACGGTGACGGCGTTTTGAACAATGCAAAAATCGGGTCTATCGAAGGACTGGAATTGAGTGCTTCGGGTAGCGAAATCACCCTACAAGCAGGTGGCAGTGGCTTACATTTGCTGCTCAGTGCGGGCGAAGAAATCAACGAACCCATCGTTTATGGCGGGCCGTTTGTGATGAATACGAGTGAACAGTTGCTCGAGACCAAACGCCGTTTTGCCCGTGGCGAAATGGGCGAATTAGCCCCTTCGGTGGCGTTTTAGCCAATGTATAGACCCAAAATAGATGAAATCAAAACGCCAGTCCAAAGACTATATGTTTGTAGGTATCCAATTGCTTTTGTTTGTTGGATACCTTTTGCCATTTTCAATAATTAGCTTTCAGCTACCCTTGATTTTCAGATGGATAGCCTTGGGAGTGGGGCTTTGCGGGATATTGATTTTGCTTTTGGCACTCCTCCACCTCAACCGAAATTTGACGCCGTTTCCAACCCCCAAAGCCGACGCTCAACTCATCACCTCTGGGCTGTATCAGTATGTGCGGCACCCGATTTACTCAGGAATTTTGGCGATAGTTTTTGGCTTTGGGATGTATCAAGGAAATTTCTTCAAAATCATTGTCAGCTTTTTGCTTTTGGGGCTTTTTTATTTCAAAACTGAATTTGAAGAAACACTTCTTGCAAAGAAATTTGAAAACTATGACACTTACAGAAGAAAGACGGGGCGGTTTTGGCCTTTTTTAAAATGATACATTTCCATCCAAGTTGCTCACCCCACATATTTCTTCAAAAGTCGCTCAATAGGTGGGAGGTAGCTTTTGCCAAAAAGATTGACGTGAACGAGGAGTGGGTACAGATTATAGACTGGAATGCGGGCGTCGAAGTCGGGTTCGAGGGGAAATGTGTCGTGATAAGTCTCATAAAACTCATCGTCGAAACCGCCAAAAAGGTGCGTAAAAGCCAACTCGGCTTCTCTCAAACCGTAATAAACGGCAGGGTCCACGAGGCTGACGAGGCCGTGCGGATTGGTCAAAAAATTGCCCGACCACAAGTCCCCGTGCAGCAGGGCAGGCCGTTCTTTGGGAATCAATCGGGGCAGCACTTCGTAAAACCGTTCAAATTTTTCAAATAGCACTGGGTCAATCCATTCGTTGTAAAGTGCCAAACCCACCTGTGGCCGCAAACGACGCTCGACCCAAAACGCCACACCGTCGGGCAGGGGTTGGTTGTTTTGGGGTAGTGCGCCGATGTAATTGTCAAAATCCAACCCAAAATAACGCTGTGTATGCGAGTGCAGCAAAGCCAATGATTCTCCGAAATTTTGCCAAAAGGCAGGATGTTGTCCGCCGTTTTCGATAAACTCCTGCACCAAATACGCTTTGTCGTGGTACTGCCCATATCCCAGCACTTGTGCGACGGTAATCGCCTCAGTATCACGCAAAACAGCCAAGCCGCTCGTTTCTTTTTCAAACATATCTTCGTGTTCGGCGTGGTTGAATTTGACAAAAAACGTACCTTCGGGCGTGAAAACCCGAGCGGCGGTGTTGATACTCCCACCCGCTACCAAGCGCGCGTCGAGAACTTCCACCTCCTGACCGAGGGTTTGAAACAAAACCTGTTCAAAAAAATGTTGTTGGTCGTCGGCAGGCCACATGAACTAAAATACGATTTATAGATGAATCCAAACTTAACCAAACTTTACGAGATTGCCCAAAAAAATGAGCGTCGAATCATCGGGCTGATGTCGGGTACTTCGATGGACGGCTTAGACGTGGCTCTGTGCCGAGTGAGTGGCCACGGTCCTGATACTCAGGTTGTAGTGGAGTATTTCGACACGGTATCGTTTGAGGATTCTATCAAAGACGAAATCCGCAAAGTTTTTGCCAAAAAAGAGATTGATTTTCAGCATTTGTGTTTGCTCAATCCGTGGATAGGCCAACTCCACGGCCAAATGGTTCTTGGCTGCTTGGAAAAGTGGCAAATCACCCCTGCTGAGGTGGATATTGTGGCGAGCCACGGGCAAACGGTTTTTCACGCGCCCAAGATTTTGCATCATTTGGACAAATACCCCAACGCCACCCTCCAAATCGGCGACGGCGACCATATCGCGGTCACGACAGGCATCATCACTTTGAGCGACTTTCGCCAAAAACACTGTGCCGCAGGGGGTGAAGGCGCCCCGTTGGCGGTCTATGGCGACTATTTTGTTTTTTCAAAAGCCCACGAAAACCGCCTCATGCTCAACATGGGCGGCATCGCCAATTTTACGTATTTGCCCGGTAATCTCAACGCCGACGAGGTTTTTGTGACTGATACAGGCCCAGGTAATACCCTTTTGGATGCGTTTATGCGGAAATTTTTTAATGAACCCTACGATAAAAATGGTGCGGTGGCCGCCGCAGGCAAAGTACATACTGAACTCCTCAAGTACCTCAAAAAAGATAGTTTTTTTGCGGGACCTTTTCCCAAAACTACGGGACCCGAACTGTTTAGTTTGGACTATGTACGCTTGGCGCAGCAGCGCAGCAATACCACCTCACTCACGCCCGAAGACCTCATGGCTACGCTCACGCGCTTCTCAGCAGAAACCATCGCCGAGGCGATTTTAAAGGTGTGCGTACCTACCGAAAAGTATCATCTGTACCTCAGCGGCGGGGGTATGCACAATCCCGTTTTGATAGGGCATTTGCGTGAGTTATTGCCTGATTTCCCAATGTCCCCCACCGACGATTTGGGTATTGCAGGTGATGCCAAAGAGGCGGTTTTGTTTGCTATTTTGGCCAACGAGGCCCTGTGTGGCGGGCATACGCATTTTGGCACCCGCGAAGGCGTGCCTACGGTGACAATGGGCAAGATTTCGTTCCCGACCTAAAAAAACGGTTTTGCTTGGGCGACAAGTTTGGTGGACATGTTTTACCAATGCGCCCGAATCACTTCCAATAGCTCGGTTTGGGCAGCACAACCTGCGATGACATCCCCGCCAAAAAGCCAATCCTGTTCACCCGAAAAGTCGGTGATTTGACCACCTGCTTCCAAGATGAGCAACGTTCCTGCCGCCATGTCCCAAGAATTGAGGTTGTACTCATAAAACGCCTCAAAACGTCCTGCCGCTACATAAGCCAAATCTATGGCTGCCGCGCCCATGCGTCGAAGCCCATGACACCGCTGCATGAGCGTTTCCAAAATCTTGAGATAGCGATCTTGTTTTTCAAATTTGTAATACGGAAACCCCGTCGCCAACAGGCTATCGCCGAGGTGCTTGGCAGGAGATACAAAAAGACGTTTGGGGTTTAGGGTTGTTAGGTTAATCGGTTGGTTTTCAAACTGTAAACGCTCAACTGTAAACTTCAACTCTGCCAACCACGCCCCGCCACCTTGCCAACCATAAAACAATTCCTGCGTACCTAAGTGATACACCACTCCCAAAATCGGGCGTTTGTGCTGCACCAAGCCCACACTTACACAATACACTGGCAATCCGTGGATAAAATTGGCCGTACCGTCGAGTGGGTCAATCACCCAGTACAG
>JALOLW010000513.1 GCA_025455795.1 Spirosomataceae bacterium | reverse complement strand
ACGAGTACAAACGTGAAAAAAAATATTCGGGCGATCCTATCGGTCAAATGCTCGGTGGGATGCTTATTGGACAAGCCAAAAACAACAATGACAAACCTGTTTACGGTTGTTATGTGCAGGGGCGGTTTTGGTTTTTTAGCATCTTAGATGGCAAACAATACGTTATTAGTCAGTCGTTTGACTCTTCACAAACAGACGATGCCCGACAGATTATCTATATCCTTCGCAAACTCAAGGAGATTATTATGGAGCGATTGATGACCTAGTACGTTCTCACATAAACAAAGAGAAAACGTACAGCAGTATAATGGCCGAGCAGGCCAGTAGCAGCGTGCCAAGGCTGTGGGTTTGGTTGCCCATTTTGATGTTCATGCCCGACATCTGCGTCATCACCCAAAAGAAACTATCGTTGGCGTGCGAAATCGCAATGGCCCCCGCGCCAATGGCCAGCACCGTAAAAATTCGCATGGTTTCGCTGTCTAAGCCAAGCGAGGCCATGAGTGGCGCCACTATCGAAGCCGTCGTTACGATGGCTACTGTCGAAGAGCCTTGCGCGGTTTTGAGTGCTAAAGCCATCAAAAAAGGTAGAAAAATGCCCCAATTCGCGTCTTTCAGGTTGTTGCTCACCAAATCGGCGATGCCCGAGTTTTGAAGCATTTTGCCAAAAACGCCCCCCGCGCCCGTAATCAAAATAATAGGTGCGGCGATGACCAGCGATTCGCTAATCCAACTCGTTGAAGAAAGGAGTTGGCGGTCAAATTTTTTGGGCAACATAAACGATAAAAACGCCCCCGCCAACAACGCCATCACGGGACTCCCCACAAATTTGAGGGCTTCGCTCAGTGTACCGTCGCCAAAAGGTTTGGTGGGGTAGTTGGCCACCGACCCCAGCACAATCAGCACCAACGGAATGATAATTGGCATGGCCGACTTACCGATAGAAGGATTGTGGGTGGTCTCAATAACGGCCTCATTGTCAGCAAATTTAGGGCTAAGGTCAAACTTTGTGACGTAGTATTTGACGAAAAAAAAACAAGGCACTAACGCCACGGCACTCACGATACACCCCCAAAAAATGACCATGCCGAGGTCGGCACCCAAGATGCCAGCGGCGGCGATGGGCCCAGGTGTGGGCGGTACGAGTGAGTGCGTAGCCGTGATGCCCAGCGTAAGCGCGACGGTGGTGGCGGCGTAGGGGAGTTTGCTCTTGAAAGACAGGGATTTATTGATGGGATTCATCATCACAAAGGCACTGTCGCCAAAGATGGGGATGGACAGTATCCAGCCCGTGATCATCATGGCGAGCATCACCGACTTTTCGCCAATGAGTTGTAACACTTTCTGGGCGATGACAAAAGCCCCGCCCGTTTTCTCCAAAAAAGTGCCAATAATTACCCCCAACAAAATCACCAATCCTATCTTGCCCAGCACACTGCCAAAACCTTCTTCGATGGATTTTAGGATGGCTGTGGGCGACATTCCGACGAGTAGTCCGTACCCAATCGCCCCCACAAAAAGCGCGAGAAAAGGGTGAATGTCGTATTTGACAATGGCCGTGATAATCACTGCCAACGAGAGCAAAATGATAAGAATGGTAAGCATCAAGGTAAAAGGTTGAGAGGTTTTTCTCTAAAAATCCACAGTCCGTCTGGTTCTACTGCTTTCGAGGGCGGCTTCCATCACGCGGGTGGTGTTCCAGATGTGTTGAGGCTGTACGTGGATGGGCGCGCCCTGCGCGATGGCCTCGTACAGATTTTGATAAAATGGCATGTAATTCCCCGCGGTGGAGCGAATCAGTTGTTTCTGCCCGTTGGCAAAAAGTACACCCCATTGATGGTCAGGCTCTTGTCCCCAGTCGTCGGTGGTAGGCAACTGATTTTTGCGGAGGGTGTCTTCTTGAATGTCGAGACCATACTTAAAAAAACTCCCCTTCGTGCCGTGCAGTAGGTAGCGCAAACTATTCTCATAGACCAACAGGCTGGATTTCAGGATGATACGTTTGTTGGCATACTCCAGTCGAATGTCAAAATAGTCGTCGGTTTCGGCTTGGGGGCGGACGGTTTTGATGGTGGCCGTGACGCTCTGAGGTGTACCAAAAAGCACCAATGCTTGGTCTATCAAATGAGGACCAAGGTTGTAGAGATTGCCCGCGCCTGCGGCGGCTACTTCCTTCCAAGTGCCTTGGGCGACTTCGGGGCGGTAGCGGTCGTAGTGCGATTCAAACTCCACTACGTCACCGAGTTGGCCGTTTTGGACGAGTTGCTGAACCGTCAGAAAATCGGCATCCCAACGGCGGTTTTGGTAAGCCGTGGCGATGAGTCCTTTTTGTTGGGCAATGGCTTGGAGTTGTTCTACTTCGGCCACCGTATTGGCAAAAGGCTTCTCAATGACGACGTGTTTGCCCGCTTCCAAAGCGGCTTTGGCTTGTTCAAAATGCAGGTGATTGGGGGTACAAACAAACACCAAATGGATGTTGTCGTCGTTGAGCAACTCGTCCACCGTACTTACTGTCGCAATCTGCGCGTCAAACTCTTCCACCATGGGGCGGTTGCGGGTCACGACTTTGGCGAGTTGAAAATGAGGATTGACTTTCAAAAACGGTGCGTGAAAATACCGGCCCGAGAGGCCAAAACCGATTAAGCCTACGTTCAGTGTCATCGTATATGTATGAATTGTGATTATTAGTCGAAGAATTATGACCCTCAAAATTACTCTATTCGGGTGTTGTTTTTTGGACTTTTACTCCACCAATCGCGCTACGGGGTAGCGGTTGAAAGTGGGTTCAAAATAGGGCGAGTTTTG
>JALOLW010000093.1 GCA_025455795.1 Spirosomataceae bacterium | reverse complement strand
GCTTCATCTGACCCGTACAGCGGCTATGCGTCGTGGATGCTGCCCGCGTTTATGTACGAGGCATCGCTCAAGTCCACCGCCAACTTGGCCGACCTTGAAACCCGCCACGAAAAAGCCATTCGTACCCTCAATGACAAAATCGTGAAACTGACCCAACAACTCACCCCCAATGCAGCAGGGGCTGTGGGCGGCGCGAATAATTAGGGGGGATTTACCAGAGAAAAACAATAGCCCTCGTGCTTTAGCGCGGGGCATCATTTTGGCGAAAAGGCATAGAAAAAGGAGGTCAGATGTCTGACCTCCTTTTTCTATGCTCAAAAATCAATAATCGCCGCCTGCGCCGCCGCCGCCAAAGTCACCGCCGCCAAAGCCGCCGAAGTCGAAGCCACCTCCACCGCTGTTGCCGCTGTCGCCCCAGCTACCCGACGAACTCCCCCAACCCGAATAAGTAGTGTAAGGAATCCAGCCACCGCCGTCGTGATAGCTGCGTCGTCGGCCACCGCCGCCACGGTTGATGTTGGAGAAGATAATGATGATAATGACAATCAGGATAATGATAAAAATCAGAACGCCCAACCCAATGTCTTCGTCGCCTTCGGTGCCGTCGGATTTAAACTCACCCGTGGCGTATTTGACGATTTCGTCCACGCCATTGTTGAGTCCTCGGTAGTACATTTGGTTTTTGAAATCGGGCGAAATCACTTCGCGGATGATGCGCTTGGCGATGACATCGGGAATAGCGCCCTCCATGCCGCGCCCCGTGGCGATGAAGATTTTGCGGTCGTCGGTAGCCCAAAGCAGCACGATACCGTTGTTTTTGCCTTTCTGCCCCACCCCCCATCTTCTGCCTAACTCAAACGCATAGTCACCAGCGGGGTACGGTTGGGTGGACTTGACCACTACCACGGTGATTTGGGTAGAGGTAGAATCGGCGTAGCCGCGCAGTTTTTGTTCGAGCGTAGCGTTTTCGGTCGGGTTGAGCATGCCCACGTAGTCGTTGAGCAGGCGTGGCGGCGACATAGGCTGCGGAAAGTCCTGCGCCCAAAGCCCCGTACCGAGGAGAAGTAATATGACAAGTGAGGCGTATCGCATGATTGGTTAATCGTTATCCGAAAGAAATATCATCGGAAAGTTCGTTTTTGTCGTCGTTTTGGCGCGGGAAATAGGTTTGGAGTTGGGCCCCAGCCTGACGGATGCCCGCGCTGAGACCGTCGGCGTATTTTTGTTGAACAAACTGCTCGCGCATCAAGTCGCGCACTTTATCCCAAAAACCTTCGGGTACGCGCTCGTTGATTCCCTTGTCACCGATGACGGCAAACTTTCGGTCTTCGGCAGCTACGTAAAATAGCACGCCATTTTTGAGCTCGGTACGGTGCATTCCCAACTGCCCAAAAACTTCTTTGGCGCGGTCGAGTACGTTGGCGTCGGGGCAGTGATGCTCAATATGGACGCGCACTTCGCCCGAGGTAGCCATTTCGGCCTCTCGGATAGCCGCCACAACTTCTTTTTGCTCAGATTCGGTGAGTAGGAGAGACATTTTTTGTGGGTATTGAGTATGGCGTAGTGGGTATTGCGTACTGTGCAGGGCGCAAAGTAGTGTGTATCGCCGAATAAAATGTACTTATTCACAATACGCACTACTCAATACCCAATACGACTATTTTTAGAATTTCACGGTTGGAGCGGTTTGGGCGGCTTGTGAGGCTTCAAAATAGCCTTTGCTTTGGAAGCCAAACATTCCCGCAAACATACTCGCAGGAAAAGTACGTACCGATTGATTATACTCTTTCACTACGCCGTTGAAATTATCGCGCTCTACTTTGATGCGGTTTTCGGTACCTTCGAGTTGCGCTTGCAAATCCAAGAAATTTTGGTTGGCTTTCAACTGCGGATACTGCTCCACCGATACCAACAAGCGCGAAAGTGTGCCGCTGAGTTGTTCTTGGGCTGCCTGAAACTTTTGGATGTTTTCGGGGGTCAATTGGTCAGGCTTGAGGGTGATGCCCGTCGCTTTTGAGCGTGCTTCGATGACCGCCGTGAGCGTTCCTTTTTCAAAATTGGCGGCTCCTTGTACGGTATTGACCAAGTTGGGTATCAAGTCAGCGCGGCGCTGATAAGCACTTTGCACGTTGGCCCACGCGCTATTGACAGTTTCATCTTTGCCCACGAGGCCGTTGTAGGTGTTACAACCGTACATTCCCAAAATAAGGAGGACAGCAACGACGATAAGAGTGGTTTTTGACATGGTTTTTTAGAAGTTTGAATTGTTGGACACAAATTTTGGCGAAAGCTAATGATTTTGACGTAATATTTTTGTGGGTTCTTTATGATTTTACTTGAATGGTGTTTTTTTGTTTTAAAAAACCATTGATGGACATAGCCTGTGACCGATTTTGAGCTAATAACCGCCATATCAAGCTACAGAAAGCTATTACCTTCAACTTTACTCAAAAAAAGCGACTTCCTTGCCTACTTCTCTACTGTACTGTTGATGAATTTGGCGGGCGGTTTGGAGGCCATTTTCAGCGTCGCAAAGCACACAAACCGTACCGCCACTGCCTCCACCCGTAATTTTGGCGCCGTAAACACCCTTGCCGTGCTGCTCGCGCACCATCGCCACGAGGCGGTCGGTGGCTTCACTGCCCAATCCACAGGCCGTGTAGCTCTCGTGCGATTCGTACATCCATTGACCCAATTGTTGCAGCGTGTTTTGGGGCGCACGAGTGCCTGCATATCGGCGCAAAGTATCGGCAAAATACCCTACGCGCTGATGCTCAAGGATGGGATGGGCCGTGGCTTGATACACGCAATACTCACGTTCTGGTTGTACCGTCGTAACAGTATCAGGGGTACGCTGGTATTGTTCTAAAAAATCCTTACCGAGCAATTGGCGCGGAAGCAAGTGCGCGTAGTGTTGTTCAAATTCCGCCACCGAAAGTTGCGTAAGGTACGCAAGTGGCTGAGAACGAGTAGCATTGATGATAGCCAAACCCATAAAAGCGGCGGTGCGTACCTCTCCGTAAGACGCCCCACCGACCGAGTGACGCACATCGCTGTCTATTCCCACAAAACGGAGGTTGGTAGGCAGCGCAATGGGTGCGTTCAACACATCGGGTTGGCACAAAATCGGGAGAAGGTGTTGGGGCTGTCCGAAGTAACAAGCGAGTTGGTCCATCAGCCCGCAAGGCGCACCGACAATGAGGTTTTCTACTTTTTGGGCGAATGTGGGCAATTCTGTCCCTTCAAAGTGAAGTTGATAATACGCAGACAGGGCTTTCATCGTAGCCACTTCGAGGGCCGCCGACGACGACACGCCTTTGCCGATTGGTACGTCTGACGCGACTTGTATCTCAAAACCAACGGGTTGAACGCCTTTTTCGCGCTGTAATACCAGCAAGCAGCCCACCACGTAGCTGGCCCAGTGCAAATCAGGCCGCGACTGAAAATAGCGTTGAGCTTTTGGATAATCGGGGCGTTGGTCGGTGTCCAACAAAGCCGTGTAGTCAATCTCTGCCGAGTGACCGTCGGAATGAACCAACAGCCGTAAATCGGGCAGCGAGCGCAACAGCGTGACCGTAGTACGCTCACGAATAGGCATCTGCAAGACCAACGCGCCAGAGTAGTCGGCAATACCGCCCATTACGTCCAACCGTCCAGACGACGACGCAGAGATTGGCTGATTCACGGTCAATCCGGGTCTTTATGCTTCAGAGAGGAGGTTTTTCTGCTTCAAGATTCGCTCAAAAAGACGGATGTCGTGTTCGGAGTTGAAGGCCGAAGCGGGGAAATGCAGAAATTGCCCACGGGTGATGTTGAGGATATAACTGCCGTCCTTGCGTTTTTGGCCGCTTTTGAACTGCTCCCATTGCATTACGCCGCCTTCTTTGGTGTTGAGTTTGACCAAAATCTGACGGCTATCAATTTCGTAGGCGTATTTTTCAAACAACTGCTTGTACTGCTCCAACTGCGTCACGCCCGTAAACTGTACCCACCAAAAACCCGCGTAAAGCAATGCTCCCAAAATCACGGTAATGTAAATCCAAAGATTGGGATACACGCCCGTCAGGTTGAGGATGGCGTTGAGCATGAGCAACCCGAGCGGCACGAGTACCCAGTATTTTTGGGCTTCCCAAGTCTGGCGCAGGGCAATATTGACGTACGTTTTTTTATCCAAAGAAAACTTCTTGGTTTTGACCGTCATCGGCGACGACGGCATCTGATACATAGGTTGGTGCTTATTGACAGGAATTTTTGCCATTTGAGTTGAATTGATGATTGTTTAAAAACGCCCGCAAAGTTAAGATTTTATTCTGTAATGCAGAGATGCGTAAATGCAGAGATGCGTAAATGTAAAAATGGATTTTTCAATCATTATCTATTTACGCCTTCCTGCGTTTACGCATTCCAGCATTTCGGCATTTACGCATTCCTGCGTTTACGCATTCCAGCATTTCGGCATTTACGCATTCCAGAAGTTTCACCCTTCGCGGCGGAGTTTGGCCAAGTACATGAAAATCCCCAAGCCTACGCCCAAAGTCAATAAGCAAAGCATAGCTTGATACAGACTGGGTTTGATGACAAACATCGCCCCTACAAACTGCACGACCAATATCACGTAGAGCAGTTGGGCGATGCCCTTGCGTGGCAACTTACTGATTACAAACGCTCCCAACGGCGCAAAAAACACCACTACGGGAACGCAAGCAAGCCAAAGTTCAAACGAATGTGGGCTAAAATCTTTTAAAATTTGGGCGTGCAAGAAAAAACCAAGGATGGTCTCAATCGTCATAATAATCACCGACGAAGGCGTGGCAACTTTTTCATTGACGCGGTAGTAAATCGTCATCAAGCAAAAAGTGAAAATATTGATACCCGTTCCGAAAATCGAAGAAATGACGCCCCCAATCACCCCAAACGCCGCCAATCGAAACTGGTCGTGGCGGGTCATTGCGGGGATTTGGTCGAATACCTCTCGGTGCGGGCGGCGGTTTTCGAGCCAAAGTGCAATCCCGAAACTCAACCAAAGAGACACAAAAAACAACTTCGCCAATACGGGCGAAATCAACGGAACGACGTAGTAAGTACCAAAAACAAGCCCCAACACTCCGCCAAGCGTAACGTACTTGATGTAGTTCCATTCGACCTTGATGCGCATCCCCAAAATCAACAAAGAGGCCGAGGTCATGCCGATGCTCTGAATAGCGAAGGCAAAATTGCGGGCTACGTCGGGAGGGATTTCCAACAAAAGCGTAAAAACGGGATAGGCAATCGCCGCGCTGCCTTCGGGACTGGCCCCCGCAATAAACGCCCCAAACATCATCGTGAGCGCCGCAGGCCAATTGTTGGCGTACAGTAAACGCAGGTCAATATTCCAAGTGAACCAAATCCACCCAACCAAAACCAAGATAAGAAAAGCAAAATAAAGCGTCGGTACTGTGGGTTTGGGTGGTTTCACTCGTCGTAGGGTGTTAGAAACATTGCGACAAAAATAACAGACAATTGGCGCATTTTGGCGTGTTAGAGTCAAAACTTACTGTTACTTTTAAGGCTTTATCTTCAAAACCTAAAATATTTGCCAATGAAAGCCCTCGAAGATTTGTTGCGAAAACTGGCCGACGAACACCAAATTTTGAAAGAAATGCAGGAAAAAGTCATGGAAAACTATGATTTGGTGACTCAAAACGAACGACAAATGGCCGAAAATCAGGAAACGGTGATTCTCAACCAAAAGACGATTATCCGCAACCAAGAAATCATCGTGGGGAATCAGACCAATATCATCAGAAACCAAAAACAGATTGTTCAGAACCAAGTCACGCTTGATGTGATACTACAAGTACAGGCACAACTCCTCAACCTTGCCAAACGTCTCAATGGTGAGGTCGAATCCATACATGATACAGAAGTCCACATCGAACAACTCCGCGACAATTCGCGCGAACGGCTGCGGTTTAAGGCTTTCAACGAGCCGAATCCTCTGTAAAATTTTACGAATGATTGGATGGTTCTTTGCGGTATTCGCTTAGTTTTTCTTCTAAAAGTTGAATTTGCATCCGCAAAGAACGGTTTTCGGCATCTTTGCTCTCTACAAGTTGGCGCACCAATTTGAGTTGGATGCCTAAGCCCTCGACTTGTTGCTGCAAAATCCGATTTTGGAACTCCGATTTTTCGTTGCGGGCCACTAATTCCTGATACCCTGCCTCCGAAGACGCGGCGGTTTGTTTAGGTGCTATTTTTTCGGCAACGTCGTAAAACTTTAGCTCATCAATCGAAATCTCAAAGTAGTTAGCAATCTGCTCGCAAACGTTGATGGGCGGCGAAGTTTTACCAATTTCATAATCCGAAAGCGTACTTTTGCTGATATTCAGTGCTTTACCCAGACTTTCGAGCGTGTGTTTGTTTTTTTTTCGGAGGTTTCGGAGGTTCGTACCAAAATTGTTTTCCATTGATTTGAATTTTGGAAAAGGTTGTGCAAGTCTTGCTTTACGAGCGGCAAAGTACAAAATAGATTCCAAAATACGGAGAAAATCCGGGCTGCTCTCAATAGACGCTCTCACAGGGTGGACTGAGACGAAAACACAAAAAAACCGCTACCCGACATCCGAGCAGCGGTTTTTTTTGTAGGCGAGTGCTTATTCTTTTATCCGTTTGGCTTTGGCCTCAAACATCCCCATGAGCGTTCCTTTGAGGTTGTCGTCGTCCACTTTTTCGAGGGCGATATTGACATCATAGCTCTGAATAGTGAAGAAAATGGTGATTTTACCATCGGCTTCTTCTACGTTGGTGAGCTTGGTTTCTTCTTTGGCATCGCCTACTTTGGCAGTAAGTGTCCCTTCAAACTTCCCGTCTTTGCGTGCCAAGTTTACATCCATCACAGCATCGCCGTTGGGAGTACCAATCACGAGCAGTTCCCATTTGCCCGCGTAAAAATCAGTGGCGGCAGCAGGGGCCGTAGTGGTTTGAGAGAAACCTTGAAAAACGATGCCTAAACACAGCATCATCAGAAAAATACGTACTTTTTGCATTGATTTGGATTGTTTATGGTGAAAAAAAATACAGATTTGGTTTTAAAATTATTTAATTTTGCCTATCAACTTTCATCTGAGAATCATGCCAAGACCAGACAAACCCCTGAAATACGATGCTAACAATATTATTGGGGTGCATGGACTGAAACGCGATATTGACTGCGAACTCTTGAACGAATTGATGTCTGCAACGGGCACCATAGAAGATAAATTTCTTGAATCGCTCGAAGAAGACAGAAAAGCCCTCCAACTTAGGGGGGAATATTGGAATGAAGAAGAACTCAAAATGTTCTTTTTGTCCCCTATTTTCAAAATAGCTAATTTGCGAGAATCGGAGAAGATTGACATTTTTTATGAGCGTACTTTATCTTGGGAATATGCCGATAAAATTGAACGTGTTGTTTGCGACTGCCTCTTAGCCAAGCCTTTTGGTATTTATGCGCCCCAGACTCCTTATTTCTTTTTGCAAGAGTTTAAAAAGCAAAAACAAAACGAAGATGCCGAAGGGCAGATGCTGCTTGCCATGCTCATTTCCCAACAAAAAAATAACGACAACAAACCGATATATGGGTGCTACTTGCAAGGCAAATTCTGGGTTTTTACGACTTTACATGACAAAAATTATTGCGTCAGCCGTGCTTACGATGCGACCCAAAAGGCTGATTTGTACCAAATTATTTATTCGCTTCGAGCCATCAAACAGACTATTTTAAGACAATGGTTTAGTTAGTTTTCTTCACCGTCCATTGAAGGGCATTTTCTATCATTTGCACAAAATTTGCTTCTTGCCAAGTGTTTTCGGCGTGGCCCATAGAGGTGTAAAACGTCTTGCCTTTACCCGTGGTTTTGTACCACGCTACGGGATGGTCTTTGCCCATGCCAAAGGTTTTGCTACTCAATAGCGGCAATTCAGCGTTGGGGTTAATCGTCTCACCGTCAATAGTATAAACAATCTGAAAGCCTTTTTTACGCGGGTTTTCAAAAAACACGTACCATTCGTCGGTGTGCGCCCAACGGGCTTTGAGGCGCAAAAACAAGCTGTCTTTGGGCGTGTCCAATATCACGTCAGTTTTCTGAAATTGCGGATTGAGCGGATGGTGCGAAAATTTCGCGCCCATGAGATTTTGTTCGTACCAGTCCCAGTGGTGAGAGTCGTCGCCCGCGCCGTGGATGCCTACGAGGCTACCGCCGTTTTCGACGTACTGCTCCAACGCCCGCTTTTGGTCGTCGTTGATGACCTCGCCCGTGGAGTTGTTGAAAATCACGACGCTAAACTTGGCCAACTGCTCGGCGTTGAACACGCTGCCTTCTTCGGTTTCGTACAAAAACCAACCGTTTTTCTGCGCCAAACTGACGAAAACGGGCTTGGAAGCGTCAATCGAGGCCCCGTGGCGGAAACCCGTGGTTTTGGAAAATACCAAGACGGCAGGTTGATTGGCAGGAAAGTCAATTTTGGGCGCGTTGGTTTCGTAAGAAACGGGAAAACCGTATTTGACTTTGTACATAAACACCCCCAAAGCACCGCCCAGCAACACGACGAGTGCAAGCACCGTCCAACCGATAATTTTGAAGATTTTTTTCATGAGTTTTAGGGAGAGGTCTTTTAACTTGACAAAAGTAGAAAACAAATAGTTATTGTCTAACAAAAAGACAATAAATTATTTCGATATTTGACCACTTTTTAAGTAAACAATGGACCACTTTTCGAAAGTTGTCCATTATCTCGACACTACCTTTGTAGCCACAATAATGGAAGACACTATGGACGGATTTAGTACGGAGCATCATATCCCGCAGCTTTCGATTGACTGCGTGATTTTTGGTTACAGCGACAAAGAATTGAAAGTTTTGACCTCAAAATTTTTGTTTGGAAACAATATATGGACGCTACCCGGGGGCTTTGTGCGCCAAACCGAGAGCATTGACCAAGCCGCCAGCCATATCTTAAAGGTACGGACGGGCTTAGAAAATATTTATTTGGAGCAGTACCGCGTTTTTGGCGGTGAAAACCGCATCAATACCATTGATAGGGCGGTTTTTGAAACGGCTTCAAAAAATACCGCCAATCCCCAGTTTGATGCGTCGGCGATGGCGTGGCTTTCAAAACGGTTTGTTTCGATTGGGTATTACGCTTTGGTGGACATCAACAAGGTCAATCCGCAACGCGGGGTTTTTGACGAGCGCATCGAGTGGTGCAACATTGACCACCTGCCACCGATGATTATTGACCACAACGAGATGGTACAGTACGCTCTCCAAACCCTCCGCCAAAACCTTGACCAAAAGCTCATTGGCTTCAACTTACTGCCCGAGACTTTTACGATGCGCGAGGTGCAAGAACTCTACGAAGCAGTCTATGGCAAGCCTTTTGCTCGCAACAATTTTCAGAAAAAAATCTTGGACTTAGGCGTTTTGGAGCGATTGGAAAAGAAGTTTACGGGTGCACAAAACAAAGCACCGTATTTGTATCGGTTTAGGCGGTAGGGCAGAACCCATTTTACTGGCAATCTTAGAAACAACGGGAAAAATACCCTTTTTGATACGGGAAAAATACGGTATCAAATACGGGAAATTTCCCGTAGGATGCCAATGAAATTCGGCAGACCTTTGTCCCACATCTTTCGCTCAAAACCTCTACGTATCATGAAAACACTCTCCTACATCTTTCTTTTCTGGTTTTTGGGGGTTTCTTACCTCTATGGGCAAGAAGACATCAAGCTGGATTTGCTGAAAGCCCCCGCTTCTCCTGCGGCCAATCTGCTCAACATGACCCCCGAACAAATCAGTCACGTATCAGATGTAAACGCTTTTATGACCCAACTTGGCAAGCAAACCAACAACCTCACCCAACCCCCCAAAAGTTTTGCTGTAGACTTTGCCCCTCGTTGGTTTGCCAATAAGCCAGTCAAAAGCAAAAATCTGTATGGTAAAAGTAAACTTTTTGGCCAAGAAAAAACTAAAAATGGCAGTAGCGAAGATAAAAACAATTTCACGACTATTCCACAGACATTTGTCCTGTCTCTTGCTTATCAAGACAGTACCGATGTCACCTTTGATTTTACGCCACGACCTGCACGGATTGCAGCGGGGTTTCGGTTTTCGATAGTGAGAGGAGAATTAAAAAATCCAACTGAAAAAATCAAGGCGTATAAAACAGGAATAAAGGCTTTGGGTGAAGCTCAAAAAGCCTACAAAGCTCTACATTCCCAAAAACAAATTCAACTTCAAGAGTTTGGTTTAATCAATTCAGACCATGTTATAGAACGAGTCAGCCCTGCTTTGCTGAAAACCGTTGCATTAGAGAAGCAAATCAAAGACCTGTTGGTGTCTCGTCAAGGGTGTTTTTGGGATGTAGCGGGAGGAAAAACATGGGATTCTTACTTCAAGCCTGTACCTGAAATAAAATACAGCAAGTGGGCGTTGTGGAGTACTTTTGGTTATGAGTGGGTGAGAGGGAAAGAAGCTGAAATGATAGAGGATAAATCGTACAGCAATTTTGCGGTAATGGGCATGATCAGGG
>JALOLW010000092.1 GCA_025455795.1 Spirosomataceae bacterium | reverse complement strand
ATCGCCACCCGGGTCGAGGAGTGCCGCACTGACGTTGGCCTTTGCCCGACACCGAGGGATTCAGACGCGCGTCATCCCCGATGAGCGCGTGGCGGGTTTTGTGGCGTTGGGCATGGCGCAGTATTCGGCAATGACGGTAGCGTTGGTGTGTACGTCGGGCAGTGCCGCTTACAACCTCGCCCCTGCCGTAGTAGAGGCTTATTTTCAAGGCGTTCCGTTGTTGATTTTCACCGCCGACCGCCCCAAAGAATGGATTCATCAGCAAGACGGGCAGACCATTTATCAAACCGAACTTTACGGCAAGCACGTCAAAAAAGCCTTTGACCTACCCGCCGATTACGCGCACGAGGACGCCCGTTGGTACATTGAGCGCGTCCTCAACGAAGCCATCAACTTGTCGCAAACCGCTCCCAAAGGCCCCGTTCACGTCAATGTGCCGATTCGAGAGCCGTTTTATCCAACTGCCGACGAACAAATCACCTACGACCGTGGCGTCAAAATCATCGAGCGGCTCGACTCATCCCCTACCCTTTCGACCGATACGTGGCACCGCCTACAAAATGAGTTTGAAAACGCCGAGCGTGTCCTCATTGCGGTAGGCCAACTGCCACCCAATGCGGATTTGTGGACGCTGCTCAAAACTTTCAGCGACGAAATGGACGTGCCTGTGTTGGGCGATATTATTGCCAATGTTCCGCCCGACGACGAACTGATACGCTCCCATGATGTTTTTCTCAAACCCAAAAACCAAGACCTACTCGCCGATTTGCGCCCCGATTTGCTCATTACGCTCGGCGATTCTTTTATTTCCAAAAACTTCAAACTGTTTTTGCGAAAACACCAGCCCGCGCGGCATTGGCACATTCAGCCCACGCCCGAACTGATTGATACTTTTCAGACGCTCACGACTCAAATCCCCGTTGAACCGCATTATTTTTTTCAAAAACTACTGGAAGATTTAGATTTTCAACGTTTTACCCAAAATGACGCCGAAGATGACCTACGCGGCGAGTACCGTCAGCGTTGGCTGCAAGCCGACCGCCAAGCCAAACGCCAACTGACGCAGTTTTTGAGCAACGAAAGCCGTTGGAATGAGTTTGGTTTGGTGCAACAAGTCTTAGAAAATTTACCCGAAAACAGTGTGCTGCACCTCGCCAACAGTATGCCCGTGCGCTATGCCAATTTGGTCGGGCTGACACGAGCGGCGGAGGTGTTTGCCAATCGCGGCACGAGCGGCATTGACGGCTGTACCAGCACCGCCGTAGGCGCGGCCACCATGACCGACAAACTGGTATTTTTGCTTACTGGCGACGTAGCTTTTTTCTATGACCGCAACGCCCTTTGGCACCCCCACCTGCCTCATAATCTGCGGGTTGTGTTATTCAACAACGGCGGTGGCAATATCTTTCGGCTCATAGATGGCCCATCGGCCCAACCCGAACTGGAACAGTATTTTGAGACCCGCCACGAACTGGAACAGTATTTTGAGACCCGCCACCATACCACCGCCGAGCGCAGCGCACAAGATGCGGGCGTGGCCTACGCCGCTTTGCGCGAGGGAGATGACTTTGGGGAAATTTGGCAAAATTTTATTCAAAAAGATAACCAATCCAAACTATTAGAAATTTTCACCGACCCGCTTATCAACGGAGAAGTCTTTCAACAATACCGTACAAATTTATAATTGCTGGTGCGCGTTTAAAACGCGCACCTCATGAGGCGTGCGTTTCAAACGCACACCAGCACAAGTTTTTCAAATTTCTCACCATAAACTCCCCTTCGGGGCAGGGGGCTTTTATCACAATGAAACCTACTTGGACAGGCGTTTATCCCGCCGTGACGACCAAATTTTTTGAGGACGAAACACTCGACCTCCCGATGTTTTCGTACAACATTGACACAATGAAACCTACTTGGACAGGCGTTTATCCCGCCGTGACGACCAAATTTTTTGAGGACGAAACACTCGACCTCCCGATGTTTTCGTACAACATTGACCAACAAATCAAAGCTGGTGTGCATGGCATCATCATCTGCGGGTCGTTGGGTGAAAACAGTACGCTTAGCTTCGACGAAAAACTCACCCTGCTCGCCGAAGCAAAAACCACCATCGCCGACCGCGTACCGCTCATCATCTGCCTTGCCCAAAACGCCACCAAAGTAGCGGTAGCGTTTGCCAAAGAAGCCGAAAAAACGGGGGCTGATGGCTTCATGCTGCTTCCGCCCATGCGCTACCCGTCTGACGACCGCGAGACGCTACACTACATGCACACCGTGGCCGACGCGACGGATTTGCCCGTGATGATTTACAACAACCCCTTGGCGTACAAGACGTTTGTCTCGATTCCGATGTTCAAGGATTTGGCCCAAAACGCGCATTTTGAGTCCATGAAAGAGTCCACGGGCGACATCCGCTACATGACCGACATCATCAACGAATTGGGCGACCGTTTCAAAATCCTGAGCGGAGTGGATGACTTAGCTCTCGAAAGCCTTTTGATGGGTGCCGACGGCTGGGTAGCGGGTTTGGTGGATGCGTTCCCGCGCGAAACGGTGGTGATTTATGAACTGGCTAAACAAGGACGTATCGCCGAAGCCCGCGCGATTTATCGTTGGTTTTTTCCGTTGTTACACTTAGACGTTTCCTCTAAATTTATTCAAAACATCAAACTCGCCGAAGTCGCCACGGGTTTGGGTACCGAGTACGTACGTCAGCCGCGCCTACCGCTCATAGGCGACGAGCGTGCGCGTGTACTCCAAGTCATCAACGACGCCCTCGAAAAACGGCCTGTGTTGCCAGAAATTTGATTTTTAGACACCAATCACTAAATCAACAATCGCTAAATCACCAACCCAACAACCTTATGCTACATTCCAAAATCGCAGGTATCGGTCATTATGTTCCAGAACGTGTGATGACCAATCAAGAACTTTCTTCGCTCATGGAAACGTCCGATGAGTGGATTCAAGAACGTACGGGTATCAAAGAACGCCGCTACGCCCGCAAACACGAAGAAACCACCACTACCATGGGGGCCAAAGCCTCGCGCATTGCGTGTGAACGCGCGGGCATTTCGCCCGACGAGGTGGACTTTATCGTTTTTGCCACCCTCAGCCCCGATTATTACTTTCCGGGTTGCGCCGTGCTTTTGCAGCGTGAGTTGGGCATTACCAACCGTGAAGCGGGCGCGTTGGACATCCGCAACCAGTGTTCGGGCTTTATTTATGCCCTCTCTATCGCCGACCAATTTGTCAAAACGGGCATGTACAAAAATGTACTCGTCGTCGGCTCCGAAATGCACTCCATGGGCTTGGAGTTTAGCACGCGCGGGCGCAACGTGACCGTGATTTTTGGTGATGGTGCGGGGGCCGTCGTAGTTCAACCTACCGAAGAAGATAACAAAGGTATCCTCACCACGCACCTCCACGCCGACGGTACGCACGCCGAAGAGTTGGCAATGATCAACCCCGGCAGCCACGGTGGCTATCATTTGGGCAAAGACAAATTCAACTTTCCAGATACCGAATTTGGCGAAATTTTCATCTACGAAGGTATTTTTGAAAACCGCGATATTTATCCCAACATGAACGGTCAGTTGGTGTTCAAAACCGCCGTCGTCAAATTTCCCGAAGTGATTCACGAAGCCCTCAAAAAAACGGGTTTGCAAGCCAGCGATATTGACTTGCTCGTACCCCACCAAGCCAATCTCCGCATCAGTCAGTTTGTACAGCGGCAGTTGGGTCTGAGCGACGATAAAGTGTGGAACAACATCCAAAAGTACGGCAACACTACCGCCGCTTCGATTCCTATCGCGCTTTGCGAAGCATGGGAAGCGGGCAAAGTCAAAGAAGGTGATTTGGTGTGTTTGGCGGCATTTGGCAGCGGTTTTACGTGGGGTTCGGCGTTGATTCGTTGGTAGGAAAACAAATGAGTGAATGCTTGAACGAGTAAATAACTAACAATCAGGCGATTACACATTTTTGCATTTACACATTTTTGCAATTATGAACTTTTTTCATTACGATATTTCCTCAAAAAATGTCCAAAACCTTTTTCTGCATAGATGCACACACCTGCGGCAATCCCGTGCGCTTGGTGGCTGGCGGTGGCCCTGCGCTCGAAGGCCGCAGCATGAGCGAAAAACGCCAACACTTCCTGCGCGAATACGACTGGATTCGGAAGGGGCTGATGTTTGAGCCACGCGGCCACGACATGATGTCGGGCAGTATTTTGTACCCCCCCCACGACCCAGCCAACGACGTGGCGGTGCTGTTTATCGAAACAAGCGGCTGCTTGCCTATGTGCGGCCACGGTACGATTGGTACCATCACGATTGCCATTGAACACGGCCTCATCACCCCCAAAGTACCCGGCACAGTGCGTATGGAAGCTCCTGCGGGCTTAGTAATGATTCGATACGAACAAGTGGGGAACAAAGTCACGTCCGTTCGCTTGACCAACGTCCCCTCGTACCTCGCCGCTGAGGGCATCGAGGCCGAATGTCCTGAACTGGGGATGCTCAAAATGGACGTGGCCTACGGAGGGAATTTTTACGCGATTGTGGATGTGCAACCCAACTTTCCAGGATTAGAGCATTTCAAAGCCGAACAACTCATCGGCTGGGCGCGGGTACTCCGCCAACGTATCAACGAAAAGTACCGCTTTGTTCACCCCAACGACCCTACCATCAACGGCCTCAGTCATATCCAATGGACAGGCGCAGTGATAGACCCAACTTCTACCGCCCGCAATGCCGTCTTTTATGGCGACAAAGCCATAGACCGTTCACCCTGTGGCACAGGCACTTCGGCGCGGATGGCACAGTGGGCAGCGCAGGGCAAACTCCAAAAAGGAGATGTTTTTGTCCACGAGAGCATCATTGGTAGTAAGTTTTTGGGACGAGTAGAAGACCATACCCGCGTAGGCGAATACGAGGCCATCGTGCCGAGTATCGAAGGTTGGGCCAAGGTCTATGGCCTCAATACCATCACCATAGACCCCAACGACGACCCCTACGCCCACGGATTTCAAGTGATTTGAGACGTAACTGAACATTGAAAAAATGACATTCGAGCTAACCAAAGAGTACGTCGAAAAAATCGAATCGGCGATTTTGACCAAAGATGAAGCTACGCTCCGCGCAGAAATGGACGAGCTTTATCCTGCCGATATTTCGTCGTTGCTGTACGAGTTGGACACCGAGGCGGCGCACTATTTGTTTGGTTTGATTGAAACCGATATTGGGGCTGAAATCTTGGCCGAAATTGAACCCGACGACCGCAAACAGTTCCTCTCCAACTTTACCTCTTCCGAAATCGCCCGCTACATCGAGGTTTTTGACTCTGACGATGCCGTGGATTTGCTCAAAGAGCAGCCCATCCAAGTCCGTGAAGAGGTGATTGGGCTTTTGAAAGACCGCGAACAAGCGCGTTTTATCATTGACCTCCTTCCCTACGACGAAGACGTGGCGGGTGGCTTGATGCAGAAAGAATTAGTCAAGGCCAACGCCAACTGGACGGTCAATGAGTGTATCGAAGAAATCAGAAAACAGGCCGAAGACGTAGAAAAAGTCTATGCCGTTTATGTGGTAGATGATGCCCAAACGCTGCTCGGATTGGTGTCTTTGAAAAACTTGGTGCTGGCTCGCAAGAACACCAAAATAGGCAATATTTTTGACGAAGACATTCACTTTGTAGAAACCTACCGCCCCGTAGAAGAAGTAGCCGAAATCATGCAACGCTATGACTTAGAGGCGATTCCGGTGGTCAATGTCCAACGTCGCCTCTTGGGACGCATCACGATTGACGACATCTTGGACGTAGTGACCGAAAGGGCCGAAGAAGACATCCAAGCCATTGCGGGTATCACGGGCGAAGTCGAAGAAGATGACAGCTTGTTCAAACAAGTAAAGGCGCGTTTGCCGTGGTTGATTGTGGGCGTGTTTGGAAGTTTGCTTGCCGCTACTGTGATTCGATTTTTTGAAGGCGAATTGACCAAAATCGCCGCTTTGGCCATGTTTATCCCCATCATGGGTTCGACGGGCGGCAACGTTGGTATTCAGACGGCTTCGTTGATTGTGCAGTCGTTGGCCGATAGTTCTGGCATTGAGATTGGTTGGAAAGAACGTTTGCTCAAAATATTGGTCATCGCCGCGCTCAATGGCCTCATTATCGGGCTATTGGCAGGTGGCTACGTGCTTATTTTCAGTCAACCACAACTGTTTTGGGTCGTCAGTTTATCGTTGCTGGCCGTGGTTTTGTTGGCTTCATTTATGGGTACTGTCACCCCCCTCCTACTCGACCGTTTTGGCATCAATCCTGCAATGGCATCAGGACCGTTTATCACCACCGCCAACGACCTCGTGGGCATTGGCACGTATTTTTTGATTGCCCATTTTTTGTTGAAAGTCTAACCCCAATCCCACACCACTACATTCCAAACGTCGGTATGGTCTTGGTAGGTGTGTATCGTGCGGAAGCCCACACGCTCGTGCGCCCGTGAGGAGCGGGTGTTGCGAGTGGCGACTTCGGTCACGCAGAGGTCAAAATCTGCCGAAAGTAGCCGTTTATGAGCGTTGTAAAGGCCATCAAACACCCCCTGTCCTCGGTGTGACTCCGCCACGCAGATTTGCCCCATCACATAAAAACGATAGTCTTGTATCTGCTTGCCTAGCCAGTCCAAACGCACGATTTGCTCAAACATCGGCACCAACTCGGGAATCATCGCACTAAACGACTGCGGCATCACCAACGCATACCCGATGACTTTGTCGTCCTCTTTGGCGATGATTTGCGGAATCGCCGCGTTCATCTGTTGCAGCACTTCAAAACTGTGTTCTACCGTCGTAAAACCCTGATCTTGTTGGTATTCGAGGGGCGTGTTTTTGTAGAGATTTTGACGTTGGAGGCTTAGAATCTGCTCCAAGTCGTCGTTGGAAGTAGCGGTGGTATAAAGGATATTCATGTCAGGATGTTTGGGGCAAAAATAAAAAAACCGTTTGATTGATAGCTTCCTTATAGAAATTTAAGTAAATTTACCTTGTTATTTTAAAGTTAAAACTTCCAATTACAAGGTAAAATGATTGACAGACTGGCTACCAAATCCCTTTTGGACGACCTTAGTTTTTTTCCCATTGTGGGAATTGTCGGGCCAAGGCAAGTGGGCAAAACTACGTTGGCAAAACACTTACAGAGTCAATTAGAAAAACGATTGGGTATTGACACCTTGTATTTGGATTTGGAATTAGACACCGATACTCGTCGCTTAGATGATGCCGAAACCTACCTCAAATCACAAGCTGAGCGGTGTGTCATCATAGACGAAATCCAACGAATGCCACGGCTGTTTCCGTTGCTGCGCGCCCTGACCGACCTACACCGTCGCCCCGCTCGGTTTATTTTATTGGGGTCGGCTTCTCCAACCCTGATGCGAGGTGCCTCAGAAACATTGGCGGGTAGAATAGCCTATACCGAACTCATGCCTCTGTCTTTGACCGAAATCTATGGTACTGTGCCGATGCGTGAGCATTGGCTTAGGGGTGGGTTTCCGACAGCCTTCATGGCGCCCAAATTACCCCAAACGTTTCGTTGGTTGAGTAATTTTATTCAGACATTTGTTCAACGTGATTTACCAGAGTTAGGTCACGGTATCAGCACCGAAAACTTTGGAAAACTGCTCCAAATGTTGAGTTATTTGCACGGGAACTTGTTGGTCGTGGCCGATTTAGCCCGTTCATTAGGGGTTTCATCGCCTACTATAAATCGGTATTTGGATTTGCTCGAAGGTAGTTTTATCATTCAGCGATTACAGCCATATCATCCCAATGTCACCAAGAGGTTGGTCAAAACGCCCAAACTTTATTTTCGAGATTCGGGCATTTTGCATCAACTGGCGCGTATTCAGAGTATTGATCAACTCCTCTCGCATCCGTTGATAGGTGCTTCATGGGAGGGCTACGTGATTGAGCAAATCAGGCGTTTACTTGGTAATGATTGGCAATATTTTTTTTATCGTACACAGGCAGGTGCCGAAACCGATTTGGTACTTATAAGCCCTGCGGGTGAAAAACTATGCGTAGAAATCAAATACTCTAACAGTCCTGTCATTTCAAAAGGCTTTTACGAAAGCATCAAAGACATTCAACCTGATAAACAATATGTTATCATACCCGACGACGCAGGCTACCCCAAAGCCGACGGCACGGTCGTTTGTTCTTTACACGATTTTTTGACGACTCACCTAAAGTTTAATTAAAGCCTGCAATTTCTTTTTTTTACAGTTTTTAACCTTTCTGTTCATTAGAAACAGAATTTTGCGGAATTTTGAAAAAATCTACAATCATCCAACCCCAATGAACCTCAAAAAACTACTCCTTTTCTCTCTATTTGTGTTGCCTTTTTTGGCACAAACGCAGCAGCCTATCCTGCCTGAGCGCGAACGCGCCCGGGTGGTGGACGAAATCTTGGAAGACCGCTTCAACAACCTACTCCCTCAACTCATGCGCCGCGAAGGCGTGGATATGTGGATCATCATCTCGCGCGAGTACAACGAAGACCCCGTGATGCGTACCATGCTCCCCAGCACTTGGCTCTCGGCGCGGCGACGGACCATCATGGTGTTTTATGACGCGGGCGCAGGCAAGCCACTCGAAAAACTCGCCATTGCTCGCTACGACGTGGGTACTCTCCTCAAAGGGGAATGGGACATCAACGTGCAACCCAATCAATGGATGGCCTTGACCAAAGTCATCGAAGACCGCAATCCCAAGAAAATCGCGCTCAATTTTTCCAAAGAATACGGCCACGCCGACGGCCTAACTTATACCGAACACAAGGAGTTTATGGCTGTGCTGCCCGAAAAACAAAAGGCCAAAATCGCCTCGGCAGACCGCTTGGCAGTGGCTTGGCTCGAAACCCGCACCGAAAAAGAAGCCGCCATTTACGCCCTGATTTGCCGTATTTCGCACGAGATTATTGACGAAGCCTTTTCTGAAAGAGTCATTCACCCGGGCATCACTACCACCGACGACGTGGTGTGGTGGATGCGGCAGCGTGTCACGGATTTGGGCTTAGAAACGTGGTTTCACCCCACGGTGGACATCCAACGCCTCGACCCCGAAAATTTTGACCATTTGCGAACTTTTTCCAAACGCCCTACCAAACAAGTCATCATGCCGGGCGACTTGCTGCACGTGGACTTTGGCATCACGTACTTGCGCCTCAACACCGACCAACAACAACACGCTTACGTACTGCGCCCCGGCGAACACGACATTCCAGCATCGCTCAAAAAAGCATTTGCGCAGGGCAATCGCCTGCAAGACATCCTGACGGCTAAGTTTAAAGAAGGCACGACGGGCAACAAAATGCTGCTCGAGTCGCTCGAACAGGCCAAGAAAGAGGGCATCACGGGAAGTATTTATTCGCACCCGATTGGCGTACACGGCCACGCCGCTGGGCCGACTATCGGGATGTGGGACCAGCAGCAGGGCGTACCTGGCACTGGCGACTATCCACTTTATGCCCAAACGGCCTACTCCATTGAGCTTAACGCCGCCGTCGAAATTCCTGAGTGGAAAAAGACGATTCGTATCATGCTCGAAGAAGATGGCTATTACGACGGCAAGGATTTTAAGTATTTGGACGGTCGTCAAACCGAAATGTTTACCATTCCCAGAAAATTGAACAATGTTAAGTAACCGATGCGCCTAAGCAACGAAGTAGTAGAACGAATCAAACAAGCCGCCGACATCGTGGAGGTGGTCGGGGATTTTGTGTCTTTGAAAAAACGAGGGGCCAACTACACCGCTTGTTGTCCGTTTCACAACGAAAAATCTCCTTCGTTCAACGTCAATCCCGCGCGGCAGATTTACAAGTGCTTTGGGTGCGGCGCGGCGGGCGATGCCCTCAAATTTGTGATGGACATTGAAGGCATCGGCTACGGCGAAGCACTGCGGCATTTGGCCCAAAAATACCACATCGAAATCGAAGAACAGGAGCAAACGCCCGAAGAAATGCTCCGCCAAAACGAGCGTGAAAGTCTTTACATTGTTTCCAATTTTGCCCAAAAACACTACCAAAGCCTGCTGTTTGACACCGAAGAAGGGCAATCTATTGGGTTGAGTTATTTTCGCAATCGTGGCTTCAACGACCTCACTATCAAATCTTTTGGCCTCGGTTATAGCCTCAACGAATGGGATGGCCTCCTCAAAGAAGCCACCAAAAAAGGATACAGTGCCGAGGTACTCGAAAAAGCGGGGCTGTTGATTCGGAAAGAAGGCGAAAACGTGCGCGTTTATGACCGTTTTCGGGGGCGGGTGATTTTTCCAGTGCATAATGTTTCGGGGAAGGTGATTGCGTTTGGGGCGCGGATTTTGACCAGTGATAAGTCACAACCCAAGTACATCAACTCACCCGAAACCGACATTTACCACAAAAGCAAGGTCCTGTACGGGATTTTTCAGGCCAAAAACACCATCCGTCAAGAAGACGTGTGCTATTTGGTAGAAGGCTATACCGACGTGATTTCGCTCCACCAAGCGGGGATTCACAACGTCGTGGCCTCGTCGGGAACATCGCTCACCGAAGACCAAATCAGGCTCATTGCGCGATTTACGACCAACGTCACCATTCTTTACGACGGCGACGCGGCGGGCATCAAAGCGGCCCTGAGGGGGCTTGACATGGTACTCGAAGAAGGACTCAATGTCAGCCTCGTGACCCTGCCCGACGGCGAAGACCCCGACAGCTACGTCTATAAAGTAGGGGCCGAAGGCTTCAAGGCCCACGTGAAAAAGGCCACCACCGATTTTATCACGTTCAAAACCGATATGCTCCTGCGCGAAGCGGGCGACAACCCCTTCAAACGGGCCGAGGCCGTGACTGAAATCGTGACGAGCATCACCAAAATCCCCGACCCTATCAAGCGGCAAATCTTTTTTAAGCGCACCGCCGATGTGCTGAAAGTAGATGAACAAACGCTGCTGTCGGAAGGCAACAAACTGCTGCGCAAGTTCCAAGACCAAAAGCAAAAAGAGCAAGACCGCGACCGTGACCGCGCCAAACCTGCCCCAACGCCCGCGCCCAAACCTCTCGAAGGGCTTGACATTGAAGGTATTACGTTTAGCGACGAAACCGATTTCTTTCTCAACGAAGAAACTTCCATCACTGCGCCACCCACACTGCCGCCGCCCAAACAAGATGCCCCGCTTGACTTGTTCAAAGCCCGCCTGTACGCGCACGAGCGGGCGTTTGTACGTTTATTGATTTTGTACGGACGTATTGAGTTAGAGGCCAATATCTCCGTATCTCATTATCTGCTGCACGAAGTAGAAGACATCAAATTTGAAAATCCGCTGTACAGTTTGGTTTTGGATATATTCAGGCAGCGGTTTACGTTTGGCGAAATCCCCGATACAAACTATTTCCTCCAACACCTCGACCCCGACGTGCAGCAGCTCACCATTGACTTTTGCAGCAACAAGCACCACCTGAGCGAAAATTGGGAAAAACACGAAATCAAAGTCCCTACTGACGAAGAAATTTTACACAATACGGCTTTCAAAGCGATTCTTCACTTCAAAAAAGCCTACTCTGCCGATAAAATGAAAGCCATCGAAGCCGACATGAAAGGACTCAACAGCAGTTCAGACGACGATTTTTTGGCGTTGATGGAATTGATGAAGCAGCACAAATTCTACAAAAGCATCAACGACTTCGCCGCCAAAGAGTTGGGTATTGTCGTGTCGGGGTATTAGAAGCTATCCATTGACTGCCTCAAAAAACCGTTCTAATTTGACGGGGTCTAAGTGTCCATCGGTACGAACACTACTGCACAAATCCAACCCAAAAGGCTGCACCATTTGAATGGCTTCTTGTACGTTGTTGGCGCGGATACCGCCCGCCAAAAACAACGGAATCTTGACGCTGTCGCGGATACGTCGGCTCAACGCCCAATTGTGAACCCGCCCCGTTCCTCCCAATTCTTTGACTTGCAAATGCGGATTGCCACTATCGAGCAGTAGCGCATCTACTTGCGTGGAGATTTCGATGGCTTCTTCTACCGACTGCTCATTGATGACGTGAATCACCTGCACCAGCTTGACGCTCGGCAACGCCGCCCGAATTTGAGCGTATGTGCCTTCCGAAAGCGCATCTACGATTTGGAGCGTGTTGGTATGCACTTTTTGGTGATGAGCAATGATGGCTTCGGCGCGGGTCTCACTCGTGAGTAGAAAAGTAGCCACAGCAGGCGGTACCGTCGGGACAATTTGGGCGATGAGGTCGTCGGTAATAACGCCCGGACCACTGGGCATTGGCCCCACCAAACCCAACGCCGACGCCCCCGCCGACACGGCCATTTGGGCTTCTTCGATGCTACTGATACAACAGATTTTGACGCGAATCATTTTGCGATAAGTGTTTTACATTTTTGGAACTCTGACAATTTTTGTGGCTAACCTCATCCCCATCCCTTC
>JALOLW010000091.1 GCA_025455795.1 Spirosomataceae bacterium | reverse complement strand
GGTGGCGATTGATGGCAAAACCATCATCGAAAACATCAACATTGAAGAGCATAATGTGATCCGAGAGGGACACTCTCAGGGCCAGATGATAGCCGTAGTAGGTCGCTCAGGACGCGGCAAATCTACATTGTTTAAAGCCCTCACGGGCTTGCGTAAACCCAGTGCGGGGCGGGTGCTGATTCCGAGCGATGAAGCCAACAAGCCCATCGAAGTCAAAGAAGGCGATGTGGGTTTTGTGGACCAGAAATACACCCTCTTTCGACATTTGACGATTTACAATCAACTCAAACTCGCCGCCAAAAAGGGCAATATCCCTAACGGTGAAGCCGAAGAACGCATTATGAAACTCTTGAAAGAGTGGGGGTTGGAGAAAGCCAAAGACCAGTATCCGTGTCATTGCTCGGGTGGGCAGCGGCAGCGGGCAGCTATCATGTCGCAGCTTTTGTCATCGGGCTATTTTTTGGTGTTGGACGAGCCTTTTTCGGGACTTGACGTGGGCAATGTCGAAGATGTGAAGGCCATGCTGCGCTTAGTCAATGCGTCGCATGAGCTGAGTACCATCATTTTCTCAACGCACGACATTGAGTTGGCCGTCGAGTTGGCCGATAAAATTTATGTACTCGGCTACGCCTCTTTGGACAAACACGTAGGTACTGTTGTGGGGGCATTTGACCTCAAAGCGATGGGATTGGCGTGGCAGCCTTACAGCCAAGTGCATACCAATTTGGTCAAAGATATTAAGAAGAAGATTTTGGAAAGCTGATTTAGGGCAGCCAGTTATCTGTTATTTGTTATCGATTTTTTATACTTCATATTTCAAAACTCATAATTCACAACTCCCATGCAACTCACAGGAATCGGAAAAATCGCATTGATTTTATTGTTGGCCGTTGGCCTCGGCGCGGCGTATTATTTTTGGCCTAAAAACGGTGAAACTGCCGCCACCGAACTCAACACTACCGCTCCCGAAGGTGGCCCATCTGCCGAGTCGGTTGCGTCTGACGACAATGCTGCCTCTGACAACAGCGTTGCCTCTGACGACAAAACCGCCAGCAGTGAGGCCACTTCATCGGCCTCCTCGGAGGCAGCCGACACGGGCGGAGGTTCATTCTCTTACACATCACCCGCACCCGTAGGTGGTATAACCAAAGGCGTGGTGGAGTTGGGCGCGAGTGGCTTCAACTCGTTCATCGTCAATATTGATAAGTCCAAAAACTGGAAACTCGAAAGTGCGGAGTTTGGCAACAGCATGGTCATCGAAAACATGGCTACTGACTACGACGTGCGAATGGGCTTGAAACGCTACATCGCCAACATGATAGACCACGGCGTGAGCGGCAAAAATATCCACTTTGTGGTGAGTTCGGGCGCGATGAAAGAAGCCAGTACCACCAAAATTATTCGGGTTTTGAAGGAAATGGGCTATATGGTCAATACCGTCACGCCCGAACAAGAAGGAACGCTCGCCCTCAAATGCGTACTGCCCGCCGATTATCAAAACAACGCCTACGTGGTGGACATTGGCTCGGGCAATACCAAAATCTCGTGGATAAACGGCGGTTCAGTAACGGCATTGGAAGCCCCTGGGTCTAAGTATTATGAAAAAAACACTGCCGATACCGACGTGTATGAACAAGTCAAGGCCAAAGCCAAGCAGATTCCATCAAGTAAGCGTGAAGTGTGTTTTATCATCGGCGGTGTGCCTTTTGAACTGGCCAAAGAAGTACGCAAAGGCAAAGAACGATATACGGTACTCAATGCGCCCGATGCTTACAAATCCACCAAAGCCAAAACCAAAGCAGGCGTCAATATTTACAAAGGTATCGTTGACGCCACAGGAACCAAAACCTTCGTTTTTGATTGGGATGCCAACTTTACGATTGGCTTTTTGTTGGGGCTGAAATAATCCTATTTTGTTGAAATTCTGCAAAAGCCTGTGCGACGATTTCGTTTTTATTGCGATTCGTAGCACGGGCTTTTGCAAAATGTACTTTTTGTTATATTTGCGCTTTCAAAACCTAAACTCAATTTAAATTATGAAAAAACACCTCTGTCTCCTCTTGGCAATTTGCATCGTTTATTCGCTCTCGTCATTTGTCACCGTTTTTGACAAAACTTATTATTGGGAGCAGTACAACATCGAAATCACCGTGCCACGCGACTTCAAAGTTGTCAAAAACAACAAAAATGAATTTGAATTGGAAGGTGATGGCATGGAAATGTTTATGTACATCTGGAACCAAAAAAGTGTGACCATAGACGACATGGACGACGCTACCATAGAAGTAGCCAAAGAAATGAAGCTACAAGAAGTGGACGAAGAAGAATCCTTCAAAAATGGCGATTTTGCGGGGTATTACGTAGAAGGATTCAAAGACGGTGACCGCGTCATGCTTGCGGGAGTGGTGGATTTGCAAAGCCGAACCAATTTTTTTGTTGTCATCACTTTTGATGACAATGACAAAGAAGCCGAAAAAGAAGCCATCAAAATTTTGGAGAACATTAGCCACAAGTAATAGGTCATCAACAAAAAAACGCACGTGTGAAGGCACGTGCGTTTTTTTGTTGATGACAAACACTCCCACTATTTCCTTGACGGGTTGCTACTTCCTTTATTTTCTAAACCAGCACACTCGTCAATTGCTCCAAGATAAGGCGACCGTCGGTATTGCCGAGGGCGTCGTCGGAGGCGCGTTCGGGGTGAGGCATCATTCCAAACACGTTTTTGCCCGCGTTGCACACGCCAGCGATGTTTTCTAAGCTGCCGTTGGGGTTGGCATCGGGCGTGATGTTGCCGTCGGCATCGCAGTATCTAAACAACACTTGGTCGTTGTCATTGAGCATTTTGAGGGTGTCAGCATTGGCAAAATACCGTCCGTCGCCGTGAGCGATGGGGATTTTGTAGGCGGGAAGCGATAGCCCTGCCGTCAAAATCGTACTGCTGCTTTGAGGTTGGAGATAAATATTGCGGCAGATGTACTTTTGAGATAGGTTGCGCATAAGTACGCCAGGGACCAGTCCCGCCTCGGCCAAAATCTGAAATCCGTTACAAATACCCATCACGTAGCCACCGCCGTTGGCGTGGGCAATGACCTCGTTCATAATGGGCGAAAAACGCGCCACCGCTCCTGTCCGTAGGTAATCACCGTACGAAAAACCACCGGGTAAGATGATAAAATCACAACCTTGGAGGTCGTGGTCTTTGTGCCAAAGTTTGATTACTTCTTGACCGAGATTGACACTAAGCGTATAAACGGTGTCGTCGTCGCAATTGGAGCCTGGAAAAACTACTACGCCAAATTTCATTCTTTTGTTATTTGTTATCAGTTATTCGTTATCAGTACCGTGATTTATAAATTTTGTTCTGTTATTAATTTTACCGCTAAGACGCAAGGACACTAAGAATGAATGTAAAAAACATAGCGTCTTTGCGCCTTTGCGGTTCAAAATATATGAAATAACTTGCAAAACACTGTAATCAGTTATTTGTTACTCCGTTCTCCGTTATCCTACTACTTTTCCAAAAATCCGACTGACGATAGGCGGCATGGGCGGGGTAGTCTCCTTGACAAAACGTACAATATCGGTGACTCGGGAGGTTTGGTATTGTATTTCAGTAACCCGCATGACATCCGTGTGATGTTTGGAGACATCAAAATCGGGCGCGAGGGTCATTTGTATATCTCTAAACGGTACGTATATTTCCCACTTGATACATATAAACTGGTCGGTGTCTGGGTCGAGGGCTACTACCCGTCCGTCGTTGAGAATAAGCGGCAGCGGGCAGCGATAAAGCTGCTCATACATGCTGTTGAAATAATGCCAACCAAAAAACAGATACACCTTTTTGGACAATCCGACGCCCGCATTGGTCAGTCTATTTTCGAGTTGGGTAGTTTTTTTTCTGATGTGGTCAGCCATGTTGGGAAGTAGATGCGGACTGATGTTTTTGAGCCACCGACGGCTCTGCCAGTCATAAACTTCTACGGGGCCGAAGCGGAGTTTATAGTCGTACATAGAAGGGCTTTCGTGGACATAGCCAGGATAGTACCACTTCTGATTGCGTGATTTGGCGTACTCCATTTCGAGCAGCATGGAGTAGATGCCTAAACTGTAAGAGGCGTAGCCCGTTTCAAAGAGTCCCAATAGACTCATGACGCTGTTTTCTCCTTGGTCAAAATAACTGACGGCTACCAGTCGGTCTTCGTCGTAAATGTTGATTTCGTAGGTATCAAAACGGGGCGTAAGTACTAAAAATTCTTCCAATGAATTGCACAAAAAACTTCTAAAACGGCGTTGGTGCTGACGGAACAGGGCTTCTTTTTCGGGGGTGATGGTGGCCTTGCGAATTTCGTGCCAAAATAGCCGCCCATTGCGGTTGTAGAGTTTACGCAAGCTCTTTGAAAAAACGTGGTCGGTAAGGCGAACCCGAATATTGATGGGTGAACAAATGTCGTTGTCAAAACAGGTGACTTTGGCCCGAAAAAGCATATTGACCGTTCTAAACCAGCCAGATGCTAAAAAACGGTCCAATCGCCTCGGGGACAATTCTCGCGGTAGGTAGTACTGTAGGGTTGGGTCGTTCATAGACTCAAAAATAATAGAAATAGGGATAAAGTAAAAGTGTCAGTGAATAAAATGGCTTTTATCTCCAACACAGAGCAAAAATTGTACCAAGTATCTCGTCAAAAAGGATAGCCAACGCCGATGTTGAAGACGGGGTAGTTGGCACTACCACGCCGAAACGAAAAGCGAGATAAAGCGTAGCGTTCGTCAATGAGCGTGGTCTGACCGAGCGCGTTTTTCACTTCAAACCGCCTGCTTGGGTCATACACCTTGGCCCCGATGTCAAACCGAAAAACAAAATAGGACAAGTCAAAACGAAGACCAAAACCCGTTCCTACGGCGATTTCTTTGTAAAACCTACGCACGTCAAATACCCCGTTGAGGGTATTTTGGTCGGTGACCTGTGCTTTGTCGAGCCGAAGCCGCCACACGTTGCCTGCATCTATAAAAAAGGCATAATTGACATCGGCCACGAACCGAAACAAGTGACCGCGTAGTTCAAGATTGGCTTCCATGAGTACGTCGCCCAATTGCTCAAAACGATACTCGTAGGGGCCGTATTGATTGACTCCTGCGGTCAAAATGCGCGGCTCACCCCGAAATACAGGACTGCCCGTACTGCCGTCTAAGTTGGGATACGCCGACCCCAGCCCCAACCGCCGAGGAAGCCACGCCCGCAGGCTGTTGCTGCCGCCGCCCGTGAGCGATTTTTCGTAAGGAGCTACGCGGCGGTTGTTGTAGTTGTAAATCAGCCCTGTATTGAGGCGATACACCAGCGTGCTTTTGGGGCCAATCGGCCAGTAGGCGCGGTGTTCGACGTTGCCTTTGAGAAATTTGTACAGTTCAAAATTTTCTAAAAAAGACGGCAATTTCTGTTGCCGAAGGAGGTTGAAAGCCGTGCCGCCTGATTCAACAAAAAAACGCCAATAATGCGCTTTGCTGTTTTGTCCGATGACGTTGTTGTTGAAAGTGTAAGAAAAACTCATGCCCGAAATCACCGCCGACTCAAAGCTGAATTTGAGCGGATTGCCACTTTGTACAAAAAGCGTATCGAGTGCCGCGCTAAAATTGGCACTTTTTTGACTCCGCAAAACGCTAAAATCTGCCGCCGTAAAGCTGAGGTATTCGTAGTTGCTGCGCTTCCAAGTATAGCGGAGACTCGCCTGAAAACCACCCCGTTTGAATTCAGGGTCGGGACTAAACACGTCGCGGTTGCTGTAATTGTACCCCAAACTCACAATGGTTCGGGGCGTGAGGCGGTTGAGTTGGGCGGCAAATTTGCCTGGAAACAAAATTCGCGGAAAAATCAAGGCAGTATTGGCTCCGAGTTCGAGGGTACGCACCAGGCTTTGATTGTTGAAAATACCAAATTGCCAATCGTAAGCCCCTCTCAAAGAAAATTCAAAGTTTTCGAGGCGATTGAACACGTTGCGTACCCGAAACGTCCCGTTGACAAAAGGCCCTGGTAGGTTTTGCACCACATTGACGCCGCCCTCACTCGTGACTTGGTACTTGTCTTGGGGCATGACTTTGATGAGGGCTTTCACTTCTCCACCCGTCGTATCGGTTTCGATGTTGATGATGCGAAACTGGTCCAATACGGCCAGTTGCCGCTCAGTTTCTCGAAAATCACTTATCTTGAACAACTGCCCCGGGCGAATCAAAATTTTGCTATCCAGCACTTTGGGCGCGTAGTAGTGCTGCGGCGTGAAAAAATACTTCAGACCACGGTAGCGAAGGGTGTCGCGCTCGTCGGTCGTTGGTTCGTTGGGGAGGTTTTCGACCCGCAAACTCACCGCGCCAAAACGATACTGACGGTGAGCGGCTTGATTGCGAGGGGTGTTGATTTGGAGTCCTTTGATGTCCATGATGTGATAGAGCGTGTCCAGCACGGGGTCGTGGGCGGAGGTGTCTATCAGAAAACCACCATAGACCCTGCCGAGGGCGTTTTGGACGGGCTTGAGGTAGTTTTGGTTAAACCCAAAGTAGCCATTGTTTTGAAGCAAAATTTCGATGCGTTTGCTTTCGTTTTTGATGTCGTCGTAGCGGTAATTTTGCCCTGATTTTAGATAGGAGTCTTTTTGGTAACGGCTTAACAGAGAGTCAATGGTCGCATCGGTACGGGTGAGCAGGTCTATGGCACGCCAGCGGTGAGGTAGTCCTTCGTTGATTTGGTACTGGGTTCGGATACGCCCAAAAACCGTATCCATGACGACTTTTACTTGCGCGTCCCGGTATCCTTCGCGCACGAGATAATCGCGGATTTTGGCAGTATTGGCGCGCATGATTTTTTCTTCAAAATACACCGGCGGCTCACCCACAGTCCGCATGATGCCGTTGCCACCTTCGACTTTTTTGAGGTATTTGTTGGCCAATCGGGTGTATTTTTGGCGGGTTTTGGCGAGTTTCTTGGGGTTGTTGCTGTGCTGGGCGATGTTTTGCTCGTATTCGAGCCGAAGCGAGTCCAAGCGGGCTTTGGGCTTGGTACGGTCGTAGGTTTTGTCGAAAGCCTGATATACCCAAAGTGCCACCGTTGCCCCAGGAATACCCATGAAGTTTTTGTTCGGTCGCTGCGGGAGGAGCGTTTCCAAGGCTTCGGTTTTGACAAACTTATTTCCCGCAAAACTTTGATTGCCCAGCAGGTATTCGTTGTTTTTGGGTGTATTTTTGCGCGAACAAGCCACGAGTCCCCCCAGCAACACGACCCAATAGAGGCTTGTTTTCAACGCTTTTGTCAATTTTCGATACGTTTCAGTCATTATGGTTTCAAAAAATCTCCAAAAATACCTTCATGCCTTACAAACCAAAAAGTATCGCCAGGAATACGGGGCTTTTTTGGTAGAAGGTGCCAAAAGCGTTTTGGAACTGTTAGCGTCAGACTATCAGGTTGAATGTTTGCTAATGTCTGAAACATTTTACAAAGAAAACAGGCAGAAAATTGACAAGCAACCTTTTCGGGCTGAAATCGCAACGCCCGAGGAGTTGGCGAGAGTAGGTACGCTTCAAACCAACGACGCCGCGCTCGCCGTAGTGAAAACGAAATCCAACGACTTTTTGTATGCCCACCCCCGCGAATACGCGCTCGTTCTCGACGATATCCGCGACCCAGGCAACCTCGGCACTATTATTCGCATCGCCGATTGGTACGGTATTTCTAAAATTATCTGCTCGCTTACCACTACCGACTGGTACAACCCCAAAGTGATTGCCGCAAGCAAAGGCTCGTTTGTGCGGGTGAGGGGATTTTACGTTGATTTGGAGGCGTATTTTGGCGAAATTTTATCAAAAAATATGCCTACGAATATTTACGGGGCGTTTTTGGAGGGTCAAAACATTCACAAAATGCAGTTGGCAAATACGGGCGGCTATATTGTGATGGGCAACGAATCCAACGGTATCAGTACGGCAGTGGGGGCGTTGGTCAATCAACCCGTGACGATTCCGAGGTTTGGACAAGCCGAATCGCTCAACGTGGGCATTGCAACGGCCATTGTTTTGGATAATTTACGCCGCACCAGCCTCAACGAATCACCATAACACTGCCTTTTTTGGGATTCATGCCGTTGGGGTCGTGGGGGAGGAGCAAGAAAGAATATTCTCCGGGTGTCACAAATTCGCCCAAATAACGCCCGTCCCAGGGATTTTTGTAACCGCTTTTTTGGTGAAAAATCGTTTCACCCCAGCGATTGAACACAAACACTTCGAGTTCGGGGTATTTGTCAGCGTTTTTGATTTCCCAACGGTCATTGATACCGTCATTGTTGGGGGAAAAAACTTCTGGCACAAACAAAAAATCGGCCACCGTTACGCGCACAATGCCTTTGGCTTTGCAACCTTTGGGCGAGGTGACGGTGAGCGTAAAACTGCTATTTTGGAGCAGGCGCGTTTCGGGCCGTTCGATGTTGGCATTGTCGAGACCGTTGGGGGGAGTCCACTGGTATTGATAAGTATCGGATGGGGTAATTTGGGGCAAAAGCGTGATGCCTTCGCTGCGGGGTTGGAGTACCGAAGTTGGGTCAAAGCGTACTTGTGGGGTCGTATTAATCTCGACGATGCGCGTTTTGGAAGCTGCACAGCCAATCTCTCCTTTGATTTCGTATTTGACTGGAAAACGACCCGTACCCACGGTTTTGGCCACGAGGCTGCTGTTTTCGAGTCCTTGTCCCGAAAAAGTCCCTCCTGCGGGTGTGGCGATGAGTGGTATTTTGAGCGTATCAGTGTAGCAAAACGCTTGTAATGAGTCAAAGATAATCGTCGGTATTCGGGCTACGCGCACGTTGGCGGTGTCGGAGAGGGTGGCACATTTGGCGTCGCTTACTCGCACACGATAAACGCCTGCTTGTTTGGCATAAATCGTTTTTGGGGCGTTGGGCAACACCCGATTGTTGAGCAGCCACTCGCCTTTTTGGTCACTGTTCCATTCTGCTTCGAGTTTTAAGGAATCGGTAGGGCAAAAAATCCGTTGCGGTGACGTAATCTTGGCGATAGGTTTGGGAATACTCTTCAGCACGACCGTATCACGGGCGGGACATTCAAAGCTTGGGTCTTTGACAAGTACTTCATACACACCCGATTGACTGGTCAAAAGGCGGCTTTGGGTCTGACCTGCGAGTTTTTCACCATCTCTCAACCATTCATAACTCAGTCCAGCGCGTTGCGTAGCTTGGATGGTGGTGGTGTCATTTTCACAAAAACGCAGGGTATCAGTTGGCGTAAGTTTTGCGACAGGAACAGGCCGATACGCGACTTTGACCGACTGCGAGATAGTATCGTTGGCGCATTGCGAAGAAAAACTGGATACCACTTGATAATCACCCACTTTGGCAACTTTCAAGACCGCGTCATTTTCGTTGGGTAAATTGACCCCGTTGAGCTTCCATTGGTATTTGAGTTGGGGATTGGTCGTAGTGGTGAGGTCGGCAGTAGCGCCTGGGCAGATTTCTACCACTTTGGCGGGGAGTGTCGTATTGGTACTCGTATAAACCACGGGTATTGGTGGGGTAATCTTGGAGCAGTCCACTACGGGCAGTTGAAACTCACGCCGTACCGAGCCGATTTTGAGGCCGTTTCGGTATTCTTCCACCAAAACCGCAAAAACGTACAAGCCCGTTTCGTTGGCAGTGAGCGTGAGCTGCCCCGTGCGGTCGTTGATACGGAGAGGAACACGCCCCGGAATCATGTTGGTCACACCAATACCAGCTACCCAGCGCACGGTTGGATAAGTACTGCGCGACGCCCCACTGCCGATGATATTGCCTTGTCTATCAGAGGTATAGCCAGCCAAAGGTTCTATGAGCGAGTACCGTAGCACGTCGCCGTCGGCATCTTTGGCACTCATGTCGAAAGTAAAAGGCTTGTTGACACACACGTAGTCGCCGTTGGGGAAGTTGAAATCGGGCGATGAATTTCTGAAATCCATGCCGTTGGCGGTTTTGAGGGCAGGGAAATCAAGCGTAAACACCATGCCCGTCGAGCCGGGTGTTTGGATGTTGGTAATGGAGCCGTTGCGACAGCAGCGTTCCCAGACAATGTAGTAGCCCGACGGGTCGGTATAAACTTCGGGGTCAAGAAAAACTTCTTTGGTATGGCGTACTTCGCTGGTTTTGAGGCGGCGAAGTTCGGCACAAGCCACGTTGTCATAAACGACAGAATTGACACCAGAACGGGTCAAAACAAACGATTCCATGCGGGCGTGGTCGCGCTTGCGAAACACATACACGGAGATGTCGGTCTCAAAGCCTTCGTTGATGTTGGCAACGGTTTCGTCAAAAAACAGATTGAGGGTGAGTTGATAGCGCCCGCGTGTACCCAGGTAAGTCATGCTAAAATCCCCCCCAAAGATGTGCCTTGCCCAACTTTGAGAAGTTAGGAACAGGAGCAAGGCCAACGTAATGGAGAAGAGTTTTTTCATAACAAACGGAGAACGGAACAAGTAAAAACGGAGAACGGAACAAGTAAAAAAGGAGAACGGAACAAGTAAAAAAGGAGAACGGAACAAGTAAAAAAGGAGAACGGAACAAGTAAAAAAGGA
>JALOLW010000512.1 GCA_025455795.1 Spirosomataceae bacterium | reverse complement strand
ACCGACCGATAATAACTCAAATCCACGTACAAACCTTTGGCTACCTGCGCTTTGTAGCCTATTTCCCACGTATTGACTTGCTCGGGTGTCAGTTTTTTGAGCGTAATGGGTTTCAAAAAATCGGGATTTGTTTGGCCGTTGGGCAACGCCGATACGGCGTTAAGCCCTTGATAGCCACCGTCTATATTACCTTTGACGAGTAGTGTACCAAAATCCAAATAGATGAATTGGTCCAACTGTGCGGGCTGACGGAAGGCTTGGGCGTAGTTGAGGCGAAAATTGTGCTGACGGTTCTGCCCCAAACTCAACACCGCCGAAACACGCGGCGAAAAGCGCGCGCCAAAGTTGCGGAATTGGTCATATCGCCCAGCGGCGGCAAGTTTGAGGCGGTCTTGCCAAAGCGCGTAGCGGGCTTGTCCATACACGCCTCCGTCCCAGTTGCTGATGCGGTCGCGGCGTTGCATTTCGTTGGTGTTGGGCGTAATCGGCGAAAATGGCCCGTCCGAAAAAAGTGTACCGTTGGACTGCAACCAATGCTGACGGTACGAACCACCCAAAATAAGGTTGAGTTTCTGCACGTTCCACTCGCGTTGTGCGCTCAAGTCCCAAAAACGAGCGGTGTTGGCAAAAGCCGCGCCGCGCACCGTACCGCCGTTGATGTTGATGTTGTTGATGCCATATACCACTTGGTCGCGTAGCTGACTGAAATACGGACTATTCACTGGCAACTGCACCCCTGCGGCCAACTGCGATGCCAACCTCATGGCCGCTTCGATACTTTGGCTACCATCAATGGCCTGTGGTACAACGTAATTGGTAGGTACACCGCCCGCAGGATTGGCCGAATAGGCACTTAGTATTGTTCCCGAAGCCAGTCCGCTGGTGCGAGCGGCGGTAAAAATACTGTTCCAAAGCGTAAAATAGTTTTGGGAAAAAGTCGGAAACGGACTGCCGTTGGGTTGCGTTCCTGCGGCCATGCGGCTGTTCATCACGCCGTTGGCCAACGACCCCATATCGTAGGCTTTACCACCAAAATCATAAACGGTATAAGCCCGCACAAACCACTTGTCGGTTTTGAGCTCAATACGGTGCAAATCATAAGTCATGCCGCGTTGGGCAAAACGGCTCGTGCTTTGAAAAATGCCATTACTCACGGCCAAGCGGTACTCGTAAACAGCTCTTAATCTGTGATTTATCTGCCAATGCAGCGACGGATTGAGGCGATAATTCCCCGCTTTGTAGTTGCCCGTGTTGAAAAGTCTAAACGGATTGTCTTTCGATTCGGGCCAGTTGGCCATTTCGGCTTCGGTGTAGCCTTGTGCATAGATGCGGTACGGTTGGTTGTTGTTGAGGGCGGTCAGCGTAGGGTTGGTAACGGTGCTGCCTAAGTCGCCATAGCGATTGACGGCGTTCCAACCTGAAGCCGCACCTTCGGCGTTGTTAAGGGGGTCGGACCCCGCCAAACCGCCCGAAGTGACGCGCTTGATGGCGGCGTTGGACGAAGCCAAAAACTCGTCGGCTTCAAAGTAATTGGCGGTCAGTTTGAAGGCCACATTTTTGCCCAACACTTTGGCAAAACGCAACTGCCCGTCAATCATGCTGCGGTTTCCGCCGCGCAACGAGGCCGAAAAACCCTGCTGTTTGAAAGGGTCTTTGGAGTGCATGAGCAGCACACCGTTGAAAGCATTGGCCCCGTAAAGTGCCGAATTGGCGCCAAATACCAAGTCCACACTTTCCATGTCAATCTCAGGAATCCCGACCCAATTGCCGTAATACAACGAAGCCGTGGGAGAAGTAACATCAACGTAGTCAGCCATTTGTACCACGCGCTCGGCTTTGGAACTGTTGAAGCCCCGCGTGCTAAAACTCGTAATCAACCAGCTCGACTGGCTTACGTCCACGCCTTTGAGGCGGGCCAGCGAGGAGATAAATTCCGACGAAGGGCGTTGTTGGAGTTGGGCATCGGTGAGTCGTTCGACCGTGACGGGCGTTTCCATCACAGGCTCGGCCGTGCGCGACGCCGACACGATAACTTCTTTCAAATAAAGGGTGTCTAAATCAAGTTGTGAACTGCGATTGGTTTGAGAAAATGCGGTAAGAGAAAAGAAAAATAGAAGATTGGAAAATAGAAAAATTGATTTCATTTGGAAGCTGCGGCAGCCATTTGGTGAGCCGCAAAGGTACAAATCATCCCTTTGAGAAAGTTTGAATGTCTCCCAAAGTTTTCTGATTGGCGAAAAATAGGGGAAGAAAATAGAGACAATCGTCAGTAAGATTTGATTTGAAAATCTCCATACTCCTTTTACCTTTATGCCTACAAAAAACCCTATTTCGATGTCTGTACTGAAATTTATGCTGCTGTGGAGTGTTTTGGGAGTCATTTCGGCTCTGTCTCTCCGCGCCCAAACCTCCGACTACACCCGCGAGCATGAGTTTACCAACAACTGCGAAGGCCCCGCCACCGATGCCGAAGGCAATGTGTATGCGGTCAATTATGCGATGGATGGGACGATTGCCCAAATCGCAAAACGCAATCGCGCCAGTATTTTTTTGACACTTCCCAAAGGCAGTACGGGCAACGGGATTCGATTTGGCAACACCAACACCTTTTTTGTAGCTGATTTTACGGGGCATAACGTGCTGAAAGTGAACCTAATCACTCAAAAAGTAGAAGTCCACTGCCACGAACCCCGTATGAACCAACCCAACGACTTGGCGATTACGTCCAAAGGCGATATTTTTTGTTCTGACCCTAATTGGAAAGAAAGCACGGGGCAGCTTTGGCACGTGTCGCCTGCGGGTAAAGCCACGCGCATCGC
>JALOLW010000511.1 GCA_025455795.1 Spirosomataceae bacterium | reverse complement strand
GCTCGTTTGTTCTTGCCCAAAACTACTTTTGAGGGTAAAAAAGAGGCATAAAGCCAACAAAATAGCAAAGCGCGTCATGCTTGGGAGAAAACTTTTTGCAAAATCAAACGATGGGTTTTGTAAAATCGGTAGTTGTTTGAGAGGTGTTGATAACAAAGTAAGCATGAGTTTTAAATCATACTTTTGTGGTCTTCTAAAACTGCAAAAGAACTATATATCATGCTTACCACAACAAAAGCGGTTCGCCGCAGCGATAGAACAATGTCCACATTGTTGTAGCGCCAAAATTCGGGGCCGCCCGTGCGGTAAAAAATGGATTTACAAGACATAAAAATCAGAGGGTCTTTAACCCGAATTTCTACCGCGCGGGCGGCCCCGTTGAGTACTGTGTTACAGCAAGCCAGTGGGGGCTTAAATCGATCGCCACGGGGCGCCCCGCATGAGTCTTACTCAGCCGATGACGGTAAGGCAGCGGCCGACCGTCCCACTGGTGCTGGCTTACTCTCATTTTGAGAATTTACCAAGATACAACTTTCTTGGAATTTTACATCGCACAAATCTAAAGGCCGATGCGGTGGCAAATCACATAAACAAGTTGGAAAACAAACGGGTCTGACCAATATTTGGGCGACTTTAAGGGCTCGAATCACGCGATATGTAAGAAAAAGTCTTTCTTTTTCTCGTAGCCTTAAATACCATCATTTGGTTACCAAACTTTTCTTTGTCAACTATAACCAAGAGTGCATCAACACTTTTTGAATAACTACCCTGCTCCGAATTTAATGCAAAATTCGGCGTTGAAGCAATACGGGTGAGGCGGGTAGTTTCTTGGCCTGTGGCATCTTGCCCATAAGTAGGATGATGCGGTCTAAGCGTTTTCAAATGAGAATACACCACCCTCACATTTTCAATTGAAACAACCCCTACATGACCCACTTCCCTTTTCTCCAAACCCTTACCCAATACCCGCATCGTGGGGCAGGAACAACGCACGGACGCGAGGCAACTACGCTCATTGCTACCGAACTCCAAAAGGCGGGGTTTGCGGTAGAACTTCAACCTTTTCAGGCACCGCCCACGTACATTCCTATCGTTTATGGGTTGATTGGCGGGCTGCTGTTGGGGCTGATAGCCGTGCCGTGGTGCGGCTGGTGGGCGGTGGCGATGACTGCGTTTTTTGCGGTCAATGGGCTGCTGTATTTTGATTGGTGGCCGTCGTTGTGTCTGTACTTTCCGCCCTGGATAAAAACCCACAATGTGATTGGGACTCCGCCCAACCCCTCTCCAACCCTTCCAAAATTAGTGTTGATGGCGCACTACGACACCGCGCCCGTGTCGGCACTTTATCAAAAACAAACCAAGAGCGGATTTCGGAATACGTTGCGGATTTCGATGGTGCTCATGGCCCTGACCGTACCCGTGACGGTAGGGAGTGTGTATGCACCCGAAAGCACGATTTTGCTGATTTTGAGGAGTTTACTCGCCCTTTATTTGGTTGGACAGGCGTTTTTGGGAACGGTGGGTTTTTGGCAAAAAGGCTATACCAACGGCGCGAGCGACAACGCCACGGGCGTAGTAGCGGCCATCGAAACCGCCAAAAATTTGAAGAACGCGCTAAAAAATTTCTCCGTAGAGGTGGTCTTGACAAGCAGCGAAGAAGCGGGAATGATAGGGGCATATCACTACTGGCGACAAACACAAAACCAACCCAACGCGCTCTATCTCATCAACTTCGATACACTCGGGGCGGGCAATCTCAAAGTCATTACCCAAACGGGGAGCATGACCACCATGCGTTATGACAACGCGGTGACGCAAGCAGCCTTTGGTATTATCCAACAAAATACCCAACTCGCCCACGTGACCGCAGGTAGCTGGCACACGGCTGACTTCGACAGTGCATGGTTTGTAAGGGCGGGAGTGCCGTGTGTCACGTTGGCCGCGCTTGATGCCGATGGCCTCATGCCGCGCATTCACCGTCCCGAAGACGTGCTGGAAGCCGTGGACGTGAAGCCCATGCAAGATGCCATCACGCTCGCCACGGCTATCGGCAAGCACCTCGACGCACTACCGTAAGCGGTGAATACTTGACCCGTGGGTTGTTCGATTTTGAACGATAAATGTCCGCAAGCGGACATTTTCTGTTCAAATAAAATGACACAACTTTTTGACTATCAATGTTTTACAATTTTGGCACGAGTTTGGAAAAGAATGACTAACGCATACAGTCATTTTATAACTTTTCTTTTCTCCTCCTACTGCCATGAAAAATCTTCTGTTTTTTGGTCTGCTACTGTTTTGTATCGAAGCCACTTGCCAAGATTATTTGGTCAAAAAAGACGGCACTACTATCCGTGGTAAAATGAAAACTTTTGCCAGTAGCCGCCAGCGCGACTATGGCGCGGCGCGGGGGAGTGGGCGGTCGGAGAGTTTTTCGAGTAGCAGTATTGAGCATATTTCCAATGCCACCAGCGACGACGATAAAGGGACGCTCGTCATCAACTGTGCTTCTTGCGCCAAAAAAGGCCGTTTTGAGTTTGTGAGCCGCGACGGAAAATCGTCTTCTAAAATTTCGTTTGAAACCGACGAAAACAGCGACAGTTTTTTTCCTTATCGTCTCAAACTCGATGCCGACCGCATGTATGATTGGACGTATTCAGACAAAAACATCGGTGGGAAATCGGGTTCTATCAAGCTCGACGCAGGCGCAATGATGAAATTTAGTGGTACTCTGACAATTTTAGTGGACTATAAAAAGAAAGCCATAGCTCTCAGTCTAAGATGCTTGAAATTGGGTATTCCGAAGGAGAACCTTTTGATG
>JALOLW010000510.1 GCA_025455795.1 Spirosomataceae bacterium | reverse complement strand
ACCATAGACGAAACCTACAACCAAAAAATCAAAGAGGCCACCACCGACCCGCGCTTTTTGCCCGCCTCGGTGCTTGACTTGCCTACCGACCCCAAGATTCCGTCGCCGTTGAAGCAGTTTGGACAAATCATCGGGGCAGAAGGTACACTTCACCGCACGGCAGATATTTATGGGTACTTTCAAAAGCTGGCCCAAACCTCGCCCAATGTGGTGAATGAGCAAATAGGCACGACCGAAGAAGGACGGCCCATTCAGCTTTCGGTCATTGCCAATGCTGCTACCCTCAAACGCCTCGACCACTACAAAAAACAACTGGCCTTGCTCGCTGACCCGCGCAAAGTAAACCCCGCCGACCTCCAAAAAATCTTGGGCGACAGCAAAGTGGTGTATTTTTTGAACGGTGGAATGCACGCCACCGAAACAGGCTCACCCGAAATGCTCATGGAACTCGCCTATCGCTTGGTAGTGGGGCAGTCGGACGACATCAAGGCCATTCGGGACAATTTGATTGTGATTATTAACCCCGTATCCGAGCCCGACGGCTGGGACAAAATGGTGGATTGGTATTATCGCTATTCCAAAAAACGCAAAGATTTCGACGACGGAATGCCTGCCTCCCCGCCGTATTGGGGCAAATACACCTTCCACGACAACAACCGCGACGGTCTGCAAGTGTCGCAAGCCATTACGAAGAGTATTTTCAAAGCGTATTTTGATTGGCATCCTACCGTGATGCTCGACTTGCACGAGTCGGTGCCGTTGTTGTACATCTCGACAGGCACGGGGCCTTACAACGAAAGCGTGGACCCCATCGCCATCGGAGAGTGGCAAATCATGGCCGACCACGACATGACTACCCTCGCCTCGCAGGGGTTGCCGGGGGTGTTCAACTGGGCTTTTTACGACGGCTGGTATCCTGGCTACGGTATTTGGGTAGCCAACAACCACAACTCGGTGGGGCGTTTTTACGAAACTTACGGCAACGCGGGCGCCAATACCTTCATGCGCGACTTGGCCAACGCCAAATTTGCGGGCGACAACGTAACGAGCCGCGAGTGGTATCGGCCTTCGCCGCCTACCGAAAAGGTCTATTGGTCGTTTAGAAACAACATCAACTACATGCAAGCGGGCGTGTTGGCGTCGTTGGGCTACGCGGCGGCCAACGGCAAGCTGCTGCTGAAGAATTTTTACCAAAAATCGTTGAACAACCTCACCAAAGCCGCCAAAGAAACGCCCAAAGCCTTTGTGATTCCGAAAACCCAGCGCGACCCAGCGGCGGCGGCTTATTTGGTCAATCAACTCCGTACTCAAGGCATTGAAGTTCACAAAGCCGAATCGGGCAAGAATCAGGGCGACTACGTGGTGCTGATGAACCAGCCTTACCGCAATTTTGCCGCCTCGCTTTTGACCAAACAAAACTACCCCAAAGAGGCCAAGTTTCCGCCTTACGATGCCATTGCGTGGACATTACAACTCCTCAACGGCGTAAGCGTTACCCAACAAGACACGCTCAAATACGACCTCGCCGACCTCAAAATGCTCACGGCTGATGCCAAATTTGAGGGCAAAGTAGAGGGCGAAGGCAGTCATTATGTGCTGAATTACAAAGCCCAAAACACCGTGCTGCCCGCCGCTTATTGGGCCAAAACCCAAAACGCCAACGCTAAAACCATTGTGTTGGATGCCAAAACCACACTTGAAGGCCGCAAAGACACGTTGGCGCAGGGCGCGGTGGTGTTTACGGGCATCAGTGCCGACCAAGCCAAGCAGTTGGCCGCCAAATTTGGCTTTGATTTGATTCCAACCAAGACCCTGCCCACCGTCAAACAGCACGAAGTATCGCTGCCGCGCGTGGCGATTTACCACACTTGGTACCAAACCCAAGACGAAGGTTGGTCGCGGTTTACGTTTGAGCAGCGGGGCATTCCTTATACTTCGATTCACAAAGACCACCTCAAAAAAGGCAACCTTCGGGCGCAGTTTGACGTGATACTCGTGCCGCGCGTGGGCGGTACGGGCGCGACTTTTACGCACGAGATTGACCCCAAATTTGGCCCCATGCCCTACACCAAAACCGCCGAATACGCATCGCACGGTACACCCAGCAGTACCGACGACATGACGGGTGGTCCGGGATTTGAGGGTGTGGCCGAACTCAAAAAGTTTGTGGAAGCGGGTGGCGTGTTGATTACGCTCGACAACGCATCGAGCATCATGGCCGACCTCGGTATTGTGCGCGAGTTGAAGCGTTATGAGTCGCCCACGTTGTTTCATCCGGGGTCTATTGTGCAGGCCAAAAATCGCAATCCCAATCACCCTATCATGTATGGCTATCCCGAAACGTTTTCGATTTTTAAAGGACAGGGCGCGTTGCTCCAGACCGATAAGCGTGACCGCGCCCTAATGCTGATGCAATACGGCACCAAGCCCCTCAAAGAAGAGGAAGAGTACAAGGGCTTGATTATGGGTATGCCCGACCGCAAAGAAATCAAAGACCCCAAAGCCGCTACACCCAAGCCCGAACCACCGTATGTACTTTCGGGCATGGTACGCAACGAGCAGACCATCATCGGCCACGGCTGCGTGTTCAATGTTCCCGTGGGTGCGGGGCAAGTGGTAGCTTTCACTTTTGACCCGCTGCACCGCTACCTCAACCACGCCGACGCGCCACTCGTCTGGAATGCCATCATGAACTGGAATGCGCTGCGGTAGCGGAATCCTTGAAAAGGAAACTTTTATGGAATATCTTTCTGATTGTTAACCTCCCTTTTCTTGGGGGGACGGTGACGATATTGTGTAGGTTTAGAACCTTTTCTTGCTTTCGGT
>JALOLW010000509.1 GCA_025455795.1 Spirosomataceae bacterium | reverse complement strand
GGTCATGTCGGCTTCGCACACGAGCTGTCCAGCTACGTAGCCCGCACCGTGCATTTTGACGATTCCACGTTTCATCGGAGCGGTAAACTCACACTTAAAGATTACCGTATCGCCAGGTACGACGTTGCGACGAAAGCGACAATTTTCGATGGCGGCCAAAATTGGCCAATAGTTTTCGGGGTCGGGCTGCGTACTGAGTGCCAAAATAGCTCCTGTCTGGGCCATGGCTTCCATCTGTAAAACACCCGGCATGACGGGATTGTTTGGAAAATGGCCCACAAAAAATGGTTCGTTGGCCGTGACATTTTTGACACCCGCCACGCTATTTTCGTCCATGTAAACGATTTTGTCAATCATCAAAAACGGATAGCGGTGCGGCAGAAGCTCACAAATTCGCTTCAAATCCATCACAGGCGGCACTTTGGGGTCGTAGGCTGGCACGTGGCTTTTGGCCGATTCCATGAGTTTTTTGATTTTTTTGGCCAAGGCTACGTTGGCCGCGTGTCCAGGACGAGCCGCCAAGATCTGCGCTTTGATGGGGCGGCCTACGAGTGCCAAATCTCCCACCACGTCGAGGAGCTTGTGGCGGGCCATTTCGTTGGGATAGTGCAGGTCGAGGTTGTTCAAAATCCCGACGTGTTTATTGACGCCAATCGTGGGTTTATTGAGGAGTTTTGACAAATAATCCAGCTCTCCGTCTTCTACATCACGATCTACTATCACGATGGCATTGGTCAAATCGCCGCCTTTGATGAGGTTGGCTTTGTACAATGCTTCCAATTCATGCAAAAAGACAAAAGTACGGCAAGAAGCGATTTCGTTGGCAAAAGTCGTGAGGTCGTTGAGCGAGGCGTGTTGGCTATTGATGACACGCGAGTTGTAGTCCACCATTACCGTCAGGCGATAGTCGTTGAGCGGCAAGGCCACCATTTCGATGTCTTTGTCGGTGTTGATGTAGCGAACAGGCTCGGAGATTTCAAAATAATTGCGCGACGCATTTTGCTCTACAACTCCTGCCGCTTGGAGGGCTTCCACAAACTTGACCGAACTGCCGTCCATGATGGGCGGCTCGGGGCCGTCGAGTTGGATGAGCGCGTTGTCAATCTGCAAGCCTACCAATGCCGCCAGCGTATGCTCAACGGTATAAACCCGCGCGCCGTGCTGCTCGAGGGTAGTCCCGCGTGATACGTCCACGACGAAGTCCACGTCGGCGTCAATGATGGGTTGGCCTTCCAGATCCACCCGCTGAAACTTGTAGCCGTGGTTGATGGGCGCGGGCAAAAAAGTCATGGTGGCGGCGATTCCCGTATGCAAGCCTACGCCCGATACCGACACTGCCCTTTCGATGGTTTGTTGTTTAATGTTCAACATTCCTTTATTGTGAATCGGATGATTCTTTGATGATGGTTTCTAACGCCGATATTTTTTTCTCCAATTGGGGTAATTTCCTAAAAATAGCCAAAGAACGCAAACTGTCTTTCATCTGTATGGCAGGGGTCCCGTTGAGCGACAGACCTGATTTCTCCCACGTTTTATTGACACCCGACTGCGCCCCGATTTTGGTATTGTCGGGTACACTAATATGTCCTCCAAAGCCTACTTGCCCGCCTACCATGCAATTGGCCCCGATTTTGGTAGAGCCAGCAATACCCGTCTGGGCAGCAATGACTGTATTGGTGCCGATTTCGACATTGTGGCCTACTTGCACCAGGTTATCGAGTTTGACCCCATTTTGAATCAGTGTCGAACCCATCGTAGCGCGGTCTATGGTGGTTCCTGCTCCTACGCTTACGTTGTCACCAACGACCACGTTGCCCAGTTGCGGGATTGTCTTAAACGTACCGTCTTCTTGGGGCGCAAATCCAAAACCATCGCTCCCGATGACGACGTTGGCAAAAAAGGTACAATTGGCCCCAATGACGCTGTTATGATAAATTTTTACGCCCGAATGAATGACGGTATTGTCCCCGATTTTGACATTCTCACCAATGTAAGCATGGGGATATATTTTGACATTATGCCCGATGATACAATGCTCAGACACGTAGGCAAACGCGCCCACGTAACAGTGGTCGCCGATGGTTGTACTTGAAGCTATGTAGGAAGGCTGCTCAATACCGCTCTTGCTGGCTTTGACGAGTTTTTCGTACTGCTCGAGTAGTTGGGTGAAAGCAGTGTAGGCATTGGGAACGCGAATGAGGGTGGTTTGAAACGATTTTTTTGCTTCAAAACTCTTATCTACAATAACCGCTGATGCCTCCGTGGTGTATAAAAAAGGCTCGTATTTGGGATTGGACAAAAAAGAAATGGTGCCAGGTTTGCCTTCTTCTATTTTAGATAATTGGCTGATTGTCAGCGTTTCGCTCCCCTCTATCTCTCCACCAATCAGCCCCGCTATCTGCTTGACTGTAAACTCCATTACGTTGTTATTTAGGGTTGCAAAGTTAGGGGTTTCATCCAACAAACATAGAACTTTCGCACAATATTACTCAAAGCCTTGATGGTAGGGAGGTCGGAGGCGTCGGCAATGTCGTGGATGCTACCATCTTTCATTTTAATCAAAATTCGCTCTTTGCTTGATACGTAAGCGGCGTTGCTCGACTCCCCCGTGACCAAAAAATAGTGTTGGTCTTGGGCTGAGACACCTTGTTGATGCAAGCTTTCGCGTATTTTTAATAGTGCTGTTTCGTCCAACGGCTCGTCAGAAAATTGGATTTTGAAAAACTTCCGATTGAGCAGGCGTTCACAAATCAAAGATAAAATAGCGTCGGAATGTTGTGACCAAATTTTGAGGCAACTCCACACGTCATAATCGTCTATTTGGACAAATGCCTGCAACA
>JALOLW010000508.1 GCA_025455795.1 Spirosomataceae bacterium | reverse complement strand
GGTCGCTATCAATTCGTAGCCATTTTGGGTAGCGCGGGGGGTGGTACTGGTACGGCTGCTATTGCCTATAAAATACGGTGTCCCTGCTGGCGGGCCATTACTGCCGCGATTGTTACCCGCCGAACACACAATCAAATAATACGGCGCATTGTAGGCGATTCGGTCCCATTCGCGGGCTTTGTCGCTATAAAGCCCAAACTTAAAATCTGACTGCTCATTGATGGTACTGTCGCCGTACCATTCCCATTTAAGGTTATTGTTTGTCCCTGGGCGATTGGCATTAAACCGCCACCCTGACACTGTTCCGTAGGAGTGATTGGACACCAATAGATCGGCGGCAACGGCGGCCATTTCGCTGTTATCATTGTTGAAATCATACGCCAGTAGATTGGCCCCAAAAGCCATCCCTCGCACCCTTGGATTGATTCCACGGGCTATCATGGTGCCACTTACGTGCGTGGCGTGGCCGTCGGCGGTCTGGACCCCATCTCGCTGCTCTACTCTCCCCGCCAATTCGGCATGAGTGGGTAGTACCAAGCCCCCGTCCCACACGCCCAAGCGTCCGCGCAAAAAAGGACTGCCTCCGTTGAGGTTAAGTCCAAGCCCACCGCCTTCATAGACAGCCTCAGTCCTCGTGGTAGAAGCCGCCCCACGGTTGGTATGGGTAATTTCGTAGATCGGATGCCCCGACTGCGTCAATCCACTGAGTAACATCACACTGCCATCATCAAAAACTCGACGAATGGGCATATTTTGTTGGCGGGCCCATTCGAGGAGAGTTGCCTGGGTTATTTGCGCCTTTTGTTCTATCTCGGCGCGAGTGCGTTGTATTTGCTGTTGTTGGGCGACATTGTAGAGTGATTGGGCTTGAATAGTCTCCGCACTCATCAGACTCAAAAACAACAAAGCAGAGAGTTTATTGCGCTGAAAATCAATGCTTTTGAAATAAAAAAGAATAGGAGTCATGTTAAATCTCATAATCGAAAATTTTATCATCAAGGAGGAATAGTGCATAGAAATAGAAGTAGGATTTTGACAACTTAACGCTAAACAGAGTGGTGAAGTTATTTTAAAAGCGATAACTTGCATTAATTTCTGAGCAAAACCTTGTATCATTTTTGTTTTGGCAAGCTTTTTGTTGAAATACCTATACTGTTTTGCACAAAATTATTAGGCATAAACTTGTTACTTTAAAACACTCCCCGCGTCACAATGAGCGTGCATCCCATTGGACTAAAACATTACACCGACGAAGAGTTGGTACGCTTGTACATTGATACACAGCGCAATGCTTATTTTGAAGAACTATATGAACGATACTCCGATAAAGTCTATCGTAAATGTATGTCTTTTGTCAAAGACCGCGAAAAAGCTGAGGACTTTACACATGATATTTTCTTGAAATTAATCCTTCGGTTGAGTTCTTTCAAGGAAACTTCTAAATTTTCAACTTGGCTGTTTTCTATCACCTACAACTACTGTATGGACCAGCTTCGCCTCACCAAAAAAATGGCCGAAACCGAGCTGGACGACAACATAGACGTAGAAGATGAAGCAGAAGATGGAGAATTGATAGAAATGGAGGTAGGCCAGTTGCGTCGAGCACTTGAAACCATATCGGTACAAGAACGTACGATTTTGTTGATGAAGTACCAAGATGATTTCAGCATCAAGGACATCGCTGATACTTTTGGCCTTACCGAGAGCGCCGTCAAAATGCGGCTCAAACGGACTAAAGAAAAATTGAAAAAAGCCTATACCGACAGCATTATCTTTTGGATGCTTGTCATCTCAAAAATTACGATTCTTATCAAATGGTGGCTTAAATAATCAACCTAAAATTTACCTAATATGAACAACCCTTTTGACGAACTCGAACCAGAGGACAAAGTACCCGAAGGTCTCAAAAAAGCACTCGTATCAGAGATAGATACCATCAGAGATACCATGGAACTGGTGACGCTCTACGTAGGGCATTTTTTCAACGCCGCTGGTGCGATAGTCAATCAAAATAGCCCCAAGTCTGACACTCTCTAAACTAATTATGGTATGAAACAACTGCCGAGTCTTACCGAAATTCTTGTCAATACTATCACCAACCTCATCAATCAATTTGTTGAATTTGTACCTCGTTTTATTTTTGCGGCTTTTATTCTGCTCATTGGCTATTTGGTGGCCAAAGGGCTTGCCATTATCATCAAAAAAGTCTTGGAAAAGGTCGGTTTTGATAAAATCGGGGACAAACTCAACGAAGTGGGAATTGTCAAACAGCTCCAAACTGAAGTCAAACTCAGTCAGATAGTTTCCAAAGTCGTCTATTACTTCATCATGCTGGGTTTTATTACCGACGCCACCAAAACGCTGGGCGTGGGTGCTATTACGTCGTTGGTGGAGAAACTGGTCAATTTTGTACCGCAACTTATCGTAGCCGCCATCATGCTCCAAATCGGTGTGCTGGTAGCCGAAGCCATCAAAAATGCGGTTGTTTCTATCTGTAAATCGTTCAATGTCCCCTCGGCCAAACTCATCGGCAACATCGCCTTTGCGTTCTTTTTGGTCATCACGCTCATCAGCGCGTTGGGGCAAGCGGGCATCAATACCGAGCACGATTGAGATAGATGGCGTAAAAGGTCAAATAGTAGCATTGGACAGCACCACCCTCACACTCCAAACGGGCAGCACCAAAACCGTATTCCCGCTTCATCTGTTAGAGACCAAAAAAGTTGAAATATTTGGATAATCCAATTCAATCTATTATCTATGTATTTTTAATTCATTATACCCAAATTGCATTTAATTATGAAAAAACAGCTTTTCGTTTACATTGTGGTAGTATTTACTATTTTCCAAGCCCACGCCCAAGATGCTGCCGCACCCAAAGACACTTCTTACTGGAAGAAAGAGTCCCAGTTTGGCATCAACCTCAGTCAAGGTACATTTAGCAGTAGCTGGCAAGGTGGTGGTATCAACAACATTGCGCTCGGCTTGTTTTTGAATTCAAAAGGTGAATATACCAAAGCCCGCGACAACTGGGTCAACGATTTTCAACTGCAACTCGGGGCCATCCAAAACCGCAATGATGCCTTTCGCAAAAGTATTGACCGTATTTTCTTTGATTCAAAATATGGGCGCAAATTGGGAGCAACTTCTAAGTGGTTTTTCTTTGCCAACATCAACTTTCTAAGCCAAATCGCCAATGGACGCGACTTTAACGATGGCCGTCGTCCGTTTATTTCAGGCTTTTTTACGCCCGCCTTTTTGACCGAAGCCATCGGTTTGGAATATAAACCGAACAAGCACTTTAGCATGCAGTTTGCACCCGGGGCTGTTCGCCAGACCATTTTGGGCAATAAGGATTTGTACCGCGACATAGACCGCTTAACGCCCAACTACAAGTTTGCCAACTATGGCGTGGAGCGAGGCAAAGGCATTCGCAATGAGTTGGCTATCATACAGTTGGTGATGAATTATGATAAAAATGTCGCCAAAGATGTCAATCTCAAATGGCGCTATCAGGCTTTTGCCAGTGCCACAGACTTGGCCGCAATAGACAATCGTCTGGACGCGCAATTGACCGCAAAATTTGCCAAATATTTCAACGTAAACTTGGGCTTGATAGCCATTTATGACCAAGACCAAGTGACACAGACACAATTGGCCCAATCTATCAACTTTGGCTTCTTGTACGCTTGGTAACAGCACCCTTTTTCTAACCATCATATCTTTTCACATTTTAATCCCTCACTAACTATGCTCAAAGAATTCAAAACTTTCATCGCGCAGGGCAACGTCCTTGATTTGGCCGTCGGTGTATTGGTGGGCGCTGCCTTTGGTAAGGTAGTCACCTCGTTTATGGAAAGCATCATGAACCCAATCGTCGGTATTGCGGTTGGTGGCGTAGATTTTGCCGCGCTCAAAGTAGTACTCAAAGAAGCTGATGTCGCCACAGGCGCTGCCGAAGTAGCCATCAAGTATGGAGAATTTCTGAATGTAATTATTCAGTTTTTGA
>JALOLW010000090.1 GCA_025455795.1 Spirosomataceae bacterium | reverse complement strand
TGGTAAGATAGGCAGCAAATCACTGAGGCTATTGAGTATATCCATCTCTCTGTTTTTTACCAAAATTACAACTTTCAAGTAAAATCATAAAGAACCAAATACTATCAACAATGATGACAAAATATCGTAAATTTGTCCCACTGAATTGTGTCTGTAATACAGACAGAAAATCGGTAATTATTTGCACTTTTACGAGAAGTTAGGCTTAGTAAGCTGTTAACTACTTGTGGAAGTGCTTTTATTGTTTTAATCTCTAAATAATGGCGAACATATTGTTTGTACACTTACCTAATTAAAACTCCACCATGTCAAAATTGATTATTATTCCCACTTGCTTACTCCTATTCGCTTGGGAATCAGCTGCCCAGTCTGGTAGCTCCATCAAAGGTAAACTCATTGACTCGCTGACTACCGAGCCGCTGGCTTTTGCTACGATTCGCTTAGAGTCAAACGGCAGCTTGGTCAAAGGCGAAGTAGCCGACGACCGCGGTTCGTTTCAATTTGTGGGCCTCAAGGATGACAAATACGTGATTAGGGTGGAGTACGTAGGCTACAAAACCAAATACATTGAAGTCGGCTACGATAAAGCCAGCCAACGCCTCGACCTTGGCGCGATTGGGTTGTCGCCGCTGAGTCAGCAGATGGAGGCCGTCACGGTCACGGGTATCAAACCCAACGTGGTAGCGACACTCGAAAAACAGGTATTTAAAGCCGAGCAGTTTGAAGTAGCCAAAGGCGGCACAGCCACCGACGTACTTCGCAACATCCCCTCGGTGATGGTCAATGCGGAGGGCGAAATTTCCGTGCGAGGGTCCAAAGGCTTTTTGATTTTGGTCAATGGCAAACCTACCCAAATTGACGCCGCCACGATTTTGTCGCAGATTCCTGCCAATACCATCGAAAAAATCGAAATGATAACCGCTCCCTCGGCCAAATACGACGCCGACGGCAAAGCAGGTATCATCAATATCGTGACCAAAACAGGCACTAACGATGGTCTTTCGCTGACAACCAATGTACAGTACGGCCTCCCTCGTATCAAAGTCTATGAAAACGCCACCGAACCGCGCCGCTACGGTGCTGACCTTACACTCAACTACCGCAAAGGAAAATGGGATGTTTCGATGTCGGCCAACTACCTCAAAAACGACATCGCGGGCAGGCGTGTGGGTGATGTCAATACGACCATCAACAACATTTTTACGAGTTTCCCGAGCGACGGCGAGCGGAGCTTCAAACGCGAAAACTACGGTTTTAGGGCATCGGCCATTTACACTATTTCAAAAAACGATGAACTTGCGGGCGGGCTGTATCTCGGTGGCCGTGACCAGTACCGCACCGCCGATATTTATTACCAAAACAACACCAAAACCAACTTACTCACCCAACGAGTGGTGGGCAGAGCGCGGTATTTCAATCCCAACTTGGTCTTGAAATCGGGTGAGTTTAAGGTTTTCAACCTTGACTACACCCACAAATTCAGAAACGCTTCAACTCTTTCACTATCAGGCTTATACGAAGATGCGTTGATTGACGGTTTTACCAAAAACAGCAACATCAACATTGCCAATAATAAAGACACGCTCCAATACACGCTCAACACTGGCTCTAACCCTCTCAAAGCCCTTCGCCTCAAAATAGATTACGAAAAACAAATCGGCGTGGGCAAACTTTCGATGGGCTATCAGTTTCGACAGCAGCAGCAGGATGGCGTTTTTGTCTATGCCGAAAGAAGCGGCAACAACCGCCCCTTGATTATCAACCCTGCGTTTTCGGCCCAAGTGGCGGTGTTGAATACGATTCACGGGCTTTATACTCAATACGCGGGCAAGTTCAAAAAGGTAGAGTTTTCGTCGGGCTTGCGCTACGAAAATGCCTATCGGGAGTTTACGGACAATCGCGGCAGCCAACCCAATATTTTGAAACTTTCCAACTTGTTTCCCTCAGTCAATGTACTCTACGATTTGGGCAAAGACACGAAATGGAAAGTGGCGTACAGTCGGCGGGTGCAGCGTTCTACCAACAACGAACTCAACCCTTACCCCGAACGCGAACACAGCGAAACCCTCGAACAAGGCGACCCCAACATTCGCCCCGAGTTTGTGGGAATTTACGAAACGGGCATCACCAAAGATTTCAAGAAAGGCTCGTTGTACTGGAATGTCTATCGCCAACAAATCACCGACATCGTCAATCGCGTCAATAGCGTTTACAACGACACCATCTTGAACCGTGTCTATACCAACGCGGGCAAAGCGCGCCTCATGGGTACCGAAATTGGGGTGACACTGGTTCCCGTCAAAAAATTGAAATGGTTTATTGGTGGCAATGTTTACAACCTCAAAATCAACGGCACGCTCTTTGATAAGTCGGTGATAGTCAATAGCCAGGGGTGGGTGTATTCTATCAATTCCAACCTCAACTATCAAATTACCCCTACGCTGAGTACGCAGTTCAATGTGTCGTATTTATCAGCCCGGGTGACGGCGCAGGGCGAAGATTCGCGGTTTTATCAACCCAATCTTTCCATCAAAAAAACAATGCTGAACAACAAAGTCAGCTTGTCGCTGCTGTGGCAAAATACGGCTTTTGGCAACATGAAAGTAAACGAGCAACGCATCAGCACTTGGGGCAGCAACTTCTACACTACCACCAACTACGTCCAAGAAACCAATATTTTCTTGCTCAACCTCTCGTACAGTTTCAACAAAACCGACCGCAAAACCAAACTCCCTTCCAGTGAGTTTGGCGAGCGCGAGTTTTAAACTCTTTTCACGACCGATATGAAAGAAAAATTTTCATTGAAAGACCATCTTTTCAATGCCGTTAAAGTCGCGTTATTGGCGGATGCCATCAAAAATGTGTACCCCACCTTTGAAAAAGAAAATTTTGAGCAGGCGGTATTGGTCGCTTTTCCAAGGTTAGAACTCAAAGAACGCATTGTGCATATTCGGGCGTGTTTGAAAAAATACTTACCTGCCGACTATCAAGCCGCTGTCGGAGTGCTACTGAGTGCGTTGCCACCACCGTTGGACAAAAACTTAACAGACGACGATTTTGGAGATTTTATTTACGCCCCTTATTCCGATTTTGTCGCTCACTATGGTTGTACCCAAGAGCATTTGGCGTTTTCGTTGACAGCACTCAAAGAAATGACCCAACGTTTTTCGGCAGAAGATGCCATTCGGTATTTTATCAACGCCTTTCCCAAAGAAACCTTAAAGACGCTTTATGAATGGTCCAATGACGACAACTACCACGTCCGTAGGTTGTGCAGCGAAGGTACACGCCCTAAGTTGCCGTGGTCGCAAAAGATAAATATTCAGCCCGCAGAAGCCTTGCCGATTTTGCACCAACTTTTTGCCGATAAAACCCGCTATGTAACCCGCAGCGTTGCCAACCACCTAAACGACATCGCCAAAATTCAACCTGATACTGTGGTGGAAACCCTGAAAATTTGGAAAAATTCAGGGAAGCAACAGGAAACTGAAATGAGTTTTATCCTAAAACATTCGACGCGAACTTTGGTCAAAAATGGACACGAGGAGGCATTGACACTGCTCGGTTTTGGCAATAGTGATGGCCTAACGGTAAGTAATTTAACCCACGACGAAGCCGTAAAAATAGGCGAAAGTCTGGCTTTTTCGTTCAATATCAGTGCCACAGAAGCAAAGCAAATCGTGATTGATTATCTGGTGTATTTTCAAAGCAAACAAGGCACATTGACCAACAAAAAGGTTTTCAAACTTCAAACCATAGATATTGCGTCAAATAAGCCCGTTGCTCTCCAAAAACGCCATGTTTTTAGGGCAGATATGACCACTCGCACGCTTTATACGGGCGTACATAAAATCGAAATTCAAATCAACGGCACCATCATGGCGGCATTTGAATTTGATTTGTTGGCTTCATAAAACTTATTGAAACAGGTTTTTTAGGTTTAGGAAAGCCAAGACAAATTGTGCAAACCTACGAAAACTTACGGAAAGGTGTACGCTGCAAAAGAGCCATTTCTACGCAAAATCAGTTGGTTAAGTACTACAGAAAAAGTTTTCGGGTGCTTGATTCGTCGCATTCAGCCCCACAAGGGTTCAAAACACTTGTGGGGATACACCCGAAAACTTTTGCTCAACTTCTTAAATATTGAAACAAAAATTTAGACAAATAAACACATTTCTTATTGAGCATAGATATTGCTTCAACAGCTTTTGGGGTAGGGTAGGAGAGGGGGCTTGCTTCAGAATAAGAATGGAATCATCGCCTCAAATCCTGAACGTTACAGTGCTTTGACGAGAGCCATTTTTTCGGTTGTTTTTTCGATTGAAAGCACATTTTTCAACGCCCTCCCCATTCCTTCCCACCGAACAGTCATCAGGTCGCCGTCGGCAAGGCGGATGTTGTCACCAAAACTAAACGCGCCTGTCCCAAAATAATGCACGTGAATGTCGTGCGGTACGCGGTGGTTGGCGTATTTGAAGTGATGGTATTCGAGGTTGGCAAGGCTGTGGGCCATGTTTTCTTCTCCCGTTTTGACGGCTTTCTGCCACAATATCTGCCCATTGCGCACAATAGAAACCTCTCCCGAAATATCTGACAAAGCATCGGTGATGACCAATTCTGGGCCAATCGAACAAGTACGGATTTTGGAAGGTGCCAAATACAAGTAATTCTTTTTCTCCATCACGTGGTCTGAGAACTCATTGCCCGTGGCAAACCCAATTCGGTGCGGATTGCCCTCGTGGTCGTTGATATAAATACCCGCTACTTCGGGTTCTTCGCCGCCGTCATTGCCATAATTGGGCCAAATCAATGCCTCGTTGTGGCCTCTCAATACGCTCCCATTGCCTTTGTAAAACCATTCGGGTTGAGTACCTATCTGACCCGTAGCTGGTTTGCCGCCTTGTTCTCCCCACTGGTACATTTTCATGCTGTCGGTGAGTTGATTGTCGGCTTGGGCTTGGTTCATTTTTTGGCGATTTTCGGCACTGGCTTTGTGCGTCAGACCCGTTCCTGATACCATGCAATGGCGAGAGTCTGTAGGGTGGTCTATGGCTGGTAGTATCTTCCAGTCTGACTTCCCCTCATAGACTTGTTCATACCCGACTGTCTGCGACGATTGGTGTTCTTCAATGAACTTTGTCAGTGACTGCCGATTGGCCAAAGCCGCTTGGGCCAGGTGAAAAACACTTTCAAAATGACTGATTATCACCAAATTTGGCTCGTTTACTACGGCCACTTTACGTCCCCATTGCGGGTGTCTGAGTTGAATGATGCGCATATTCTTGATTGTTTTATCGCTTGAAAAATGGTTTTCATTTTTTTTGTCTTTCCAATTGCGACGACCCACGAACAAGTAATTGGGTCGTCAAGACTGCCCTACGGGGTGGCGCGTCGTTCATTTGTTCCAACAGCAACTGCGCCGCTTGTCGCCCGATTTCATGGACGGGTTGAGCAACAGTGGTGAGCGGTGGCTCAATGATGGCCGACATGGGGTCGTTGCTAAATCCTACGACGCCCAACTCTTGCGGAATCTTCACACCTCGCGCTTTAGCAACGAGCATGATTTCGATGGCAGTAGGGTCATTGAGCGCAAAAATAGCGTCGGGTGGCTGCGGCAAACTTAGTAGATAGTTGGCATAAATCCGCGCTTTTTCGGGCGTCAAATCATAGTGAATGATCAATTCATTTTCTGGCACTAACCCGTGCTTTTGGAGCGCATCTAAGTACCCTTGCAACCGTAGATGACTCACTTGCAGCGTAGATGGCCCCGTCAAGTGGGCTATGCGCCGATAACCCTGCTCAATGAGGTGTTCTACCGCCGCAAACGCCCCCGCATAATCTTCTACCACCACTTGGGGCGTGTCGAGTTCGGGACAAACGCGGTTGAAAAATACCAAAGGCACGTCACGACGCTGAACCGCTCGAAAATGGTCAAAATTGTTGGTCTGACTCGACAACGACACCAGCAATCCGTCCACGCGACTGCTCATCAAGGCTTTGACGTTGGCCACTTCGGTTTCGTAAGATTCGTCAGATTGGCAAATCATTACGTTGTAGCCCGCTGCCGAAAGCACCTCTTGCGCCCCAATAATGGTGGCTGGAAAAAAATAATGCCTGAACTCGGGGACAATGATACCTACCGTATTGGTCTTGCTTTTGAGCAGGGCATTGGCCAGCGGATTGGGCTGATATTCCAATTGTTGCGCCAAATCCAGTACCATCTGACGTGTACCCGCGTGGATGTCGGTATGCCCACGCAACGCCCGCGAGACGGTGGATTTGGAAATGCCCAATTCCTCCGCAATGTCCACGATGGTTACTTGGTGCCGTTTGGTTTGCGGCGCGGTGGTAAGGTCGGGCAAGGTAAAATGAAAGTCGCAAGACTTGCAACAATACCGCTGCTTGCCACGCACAATGCCCGCTTTCTGAACGGCACTTACTTCGTTACATTTGGGACAGGAAACCAATCAAGTGTCGAGTTTTAAGTTTTGAATGTCGAACTTTCCATTAACAAGCATGCTTAATCTTGTACTATTCCAATAAATTACTTCTTTATTCTAAAATGCCATTACTGGTACTTCATTTTTAGTTTAAAACACTTTTTTCAAAAAATCTACCTATCGAAACCTTTTTCGGGAAAGTTCCCGATAGTTTTTATTGTTTTTTTTCTATTTTTTCTCTTGAATATTAAATTATTGCTTCTACATTCATCCAAAAGTGCTTGTAAAACGGCTTACACTCTTTCTGGCTATTTTTTCCTTTTTTGTATTTTTTCAATTTCAAACCTTCTATCAATTATGTCCAAAAGGTTATATCTCCTTGCCATTTCATGGTTGCTCTTGACCGTGGCCCAAGCCCAAGACATTGGTATCTCTGGCAAAATTTCCGACTCCAACGGGGCGGCTATCCCTGGCGCAAACGTTACGGTGAAAGGCACGCAAAAGGGCGCAGTCTCCAACGCCGACGGCCGCTACACGCTCGCGGGGGTGTCCAGTAAAGCCACACTGGTGTTTTCGTACATTGGCTACGTGAGCCAAGAGGTGGCCGTCAATGGCCGCAGTGTGATAGACGCAACGCTCGCCACCGACACCAAATCGCTCAACGAAGTAGTGGTAGTGGGCTATGGTACTCAGCGCAAAATCGAAACGACGGGTTCGATTGCCTCCGTCAAAGCTGCCGATTTGGTGCAAACACCCATTGCCAACGTAGCGCAGGGCTTGCAGGCGCGGGTAGCGGGTGTACAAATCACCCAAAACTCGTCGGCCCCCGGTGGCAACATCTCGGTCAGGATTCGAGGTACCAACTCTATCAATGGTAGTTCAGAACCGTTGTATGTCATTGACGGCATCCAGATTTCTAACGGCGGTGGGGTAAACGATGTGAGTCCGCTGTCGCAAATCAACCCCAACGACATCGAAAGCGTGGAAGTACTCAAAGATGCGTCGGCGGCGGCGATTTATGGCGCACGAGCAGCCAACGGTGTGGTACTTATCACCACCAAACGCGGCAAATCGGGTAGCACGCGCGTCATGTATGATGCGTACTACGGAACGCAAGAAGTGGCTAAAAAAATAGAAATGACAAATGCCGCTGAGTTTGCCCAGTTAGAAAACGACGTAATCAAACAAACAATTTACGCCAATCCTGCCTCATTGGGCGAGGGAACGAATTATCAAGACCTGATTTTTAGAAAAGCCCCCATTCAAAACCACCAATTGAGCATCACGGGCGGCTCCGAAAAAACGCAGTTATCGCTGGCACTCAACTACTTCAATCAAGACGGTATTGTTATCAATTCTAATTTTAGTCGTTATTCCATTCGCCTCAACCTCGACCACCAGGTAAACAAATGGCTACGCACGGGTACGAGTTTGCTTTATACCAACTCGTCGAGCGACCGTATCCCGACGGGGCAAACCAGTATTGACGCTCCCGCTTTCACGAGCAGTGTACTGGGTGCAGCATTGTCCGCTCCACCCAATTTGCTCCCCTATCGTGAAGACGGCACCGTGTGGCCATTTGGTGACCAGTTCAACGGCCGCTACCGTGAAAATGCCAACCCGCTTGGATTGGCGCAAATCATAGACAAAACTACCACCAACCGCCTCTTGGGTAATTTATACTTTGATGTAGCATTGGCCAAAGGACTCTCTTACCGCGCCGACTTCAACTTGATTCAATCAACCGCGCTGAATGATTTCTATTCGCCTCGTTCTATTGTCAATGTTGCCGACATAGCTACGGCTGGTTCGGCACGCAAAGGCAATTCTTACGGCATGAACCTACTGCACGAGAGTATTCTGACTTACCAAACCAAAATCGGTGAGGCTCATTCACTCAAATTTACGGGCGTGTTTGGCACGCAAAAAAATGATGCCAGCAACAATAGCATTACTTCGTCTATTTTCCCGAACGATGCCACCACCAACGAAGCCGTACAACTCGGTACAAACCGCAACGTAAGCAGCGGCCGCAGCGAGAGCCGTTTGGATTCGTACATGGCACGGGTCAATTATGGCTTCCACGACAAATATTTCGTGGATTTTACCGCCCGAGTGGACGGCGCAAGCCAATTTGGTGCCAACCACAAATACGGCTTTTTTCCAGCTATTTCAGCCGCGTGGCGCATCATCGAAGAGTCGTTTATGAAGTCTCAAACGCTTTTTTCTGACCTTAAACTGCGCGCCAGCTATGGTATCACGGGCAACGCTGCCGCTATTGGACCTTACAACTCGCTGGCGTTGATTGGTGGTGGTACTATCAACGATTACCAGTTTAACCACCTCTATGTCACTGGCTTGGCACCGTCTGGCATTGCCAACCCCGATTTGCGTTGGGAAAAATCTACGCAAACCAATGTGGGCTTAGACGTAAGTTTACTCAACAACCGCTTTGGATTGGTGATTGATTACTACAACAAGCGCACCGACGACCTGCTTTTTGTGCAGGCATTGCCGTTATCGTCGGGTTATGGCACAATTACGGGCAACTTTGCGTCGCTCGAAAACAAGGGTGTCGAAATAGCCGCCAATGCAGGTATTCTGAATGGCGCGGTAAAATGGAATGTATCGGGCAATATCACCTTCAACCGCAACAAACTGCTCTCGCTGGCGAGCGGAGCGCAGCGGTTTGCGGTCAATAACTTTACCACATTAGAAGTAGGCCAACCGCTTGGTGTGTTCCGTACTTATGTTTTTGATGGCCTTTACCAAACGGGTGAGAGTATTTTGCCTGGCTCAGACAGCCGCCTCGGTGGCCACAAAGTGCGTGACGTGAACGGCGATGGGCGTATTTCGGTGGACGACCAAATCATTACGGGCGACGCCAACCCCAATTTTATCTTTGGCTTCTCGACCGACCTACGCTACAAAAACTTTGACATGAGTGGCTTCTTTGCGGGCGTTCAGGGCAACCAAGTCTATAACTTGATTCGCTATACTTTTGAAAACCCTGGTGGTGGACGCGCCCTCTACAAAGGAGTAGTAAACCGCTGGACTCCGACCAACCCCAGCAATGAGTGGGCCAGTGTGTTGCAAGGCGGGCGACTCCCTGTTTCAGACCGTTTTATGGAAGATGGCTCGTTTCTGCGCTGCAAAAACTTGACATTGGGCTACACGTTGCCAAGAATAAAAGGTATCGCCAATGCGCGGGTTTATGTGAGTGGCAACAACCTCTTCACCATCACCAAATACACAGGTTACGACCCCGAAGTGAACACTTACGGAAGCTCCAATACCATTATCGGTGTTGATAATCTGGTCTATCCCGTGGCCAAATCGTATTTGGTAGGTTTGCAGGTGTCGTTTTAGCCCCACTGCTTCGGCAGTCCGACCAACCCTCACGGTACGCCGTCGCGGCCAGTAGGGAGGGCTTTTTGTCAGAATGGCACTTTTGTCACCCTGAAGAAGGAAACGGTACGCCGCTGCGGGGTCTAAGGCCGAATCGGTTGTAGATTCCTCACGTTGTTCGGAATGACAAAATTTTAAACCATAATTATCTTAAAATCAAAATATAAAAATATGAAACTTTTCAAAAACACGATAAAACTCCTCAAAAAACTCCCCCTTCTGGAGGTTGGGGGGCTTCTGGTTGGGGGGCTTTTGGTTTCCTGCGAACTGCAAGAAACGCCCTACTCCTCTATTTTCACTTCCAATTTTTACAAAACGGCAGGTGATGCCGAAGCGGCCATAACGGGCGTTTATGGGGGTATCGGCGACTTGTACAGTGGCCCCGCACCGCTGATGAACTCCGATTTTAGTGCCGACCAAGTGTATCCACGCCCCGTGGTAGCCCGCAATACCTACACGCTTTACACCTACGACCCCGCTTATTCGGCGGCGGTGAGTTTCAACCGTACGTTTGAGTCGCCTGTTTTTACGTGGACATCGTGTTATCGAGGCATTGAAAAAGCCAATTGGGTGATTGAGAAAGTGCCAGCTATCGCCATGGATACCAAACGCCGCGACGAAATTGTGGGCGAAGCATTGTTTATCCGTGCCTATATGCACTGGATGTTGGCCAAAAACTTTGGCGATGTACCCATAAGCAATACGTTGGAAAACGCCATCATCAAAAAAAGCCCCCGCGCGGAGGTGTATAAGCAAATCTTTGCTGATTTGGAACAGGCTATTCCCAAGTTGCCGTCTTATTCGGCTTCGCTGGTAAAAGGCCGGGCATCGAAAGAAGCCGCTCAGGCTCTTTACGCCAAAGCAGCCCTTTACGCCGAAGATTGGGCCAAAGCTTTGCAACAAGCCCAAGCCGTTATCAACTCAGGAAAACACAGTCTCATGCCCGAAGTAAAAGATGCCTTCGACGTATCGAAAGAAGACGCGGCTCGTGTTGAAAATATGTTTGCTTTCGAGGCCGAAAGCTACACCCCCGGTCGCAGTTCTCAAATTATGGGTTTGTATTCGCCTGCCAATGCCGTCGAGTTCGGCAAAACGGGTTTCGGTTCTATTTTTGTCTATCCCACGTTTTTCAGTTCGTTTTCGCCTTTGGACAAACGCCGCGCTCTGCTCGACACCAACTTCCGCAACTTACAAGGGGCGATTGTGCCACAACGCAACATTACGCCCATTACGCCACGGGGTATTTTGGTCAAAAAATACCAAGATCCCAACTCCGTTGGTGCCGCCCACGCCATCAATATTCCCTTGCTTCGCTATGCTGACGTGCTGCTCATTGCCGCCGAAGCCGAAGCGCGGGCTACGGGACCTACTGCTACGGCCTACGGTTTTATCAACCAAGTACGGCGACGGGCAGGTTTGCCCAATTTGCCAACGGGTTTGAGCAAAGATGCTTTCATTGCGGCGGTGCTGCAAGAACGCTCGTGGGAACTCTTCGCCGAGGGCGACCGCTGGCACGACCTCACCCGCACCAACACGTTTATGACTGTCATTCCAAAAGCGGTCAATGACGTTTTTCCTGCCCGTGCGCCTCAGCCCAAACATCGCTTTTTCCCCATCCCGCAAGACGAAATCAACGCCAATCCAAGCGTAGAGCAAAACCCTGATTGGAAGTAATTTAAAATTATAGTCGAGCAAAAGTTTTCGTAAATATTTTGAACCGCTAAGGCGCAAAGACGCTATGTTTTTTGTATTTATTCTTAGTGTCCTTGCGTCTTGGCGGTAAAATTAACAATAGAACAAAATTTATAAGTCACGGTATTAAAACAGAGGTTAGAGTGAACTAAAAAGCGGCTTTTGCAACCATATGGCCGCTTTTTTACAAATCTAATTTCACAAAACACAATGAAGCGTTTTTTATTGATTTTTCTGTTGATTTTTGGGGTTGGTTTTTCTGGAAAAGCCCAATCCAAACCCCTTGTCAATCAGGCAGGGTACAATTTGGGCGAGGCCAAACGCTTTGTGTGTGTAGGGGCAAAAGACGGGGCAAAATTCAAAATCATCAATCATACAACCAATCAACCTGTATTTGAAGGTCAAATACTCAATCAGCAGGGTTGGTTTACGGCATTTAACCCCGTTTCCCAAGATGAATTTCGGGTTGAAGTAGAAGGCTTCGGCACTTCTGTCCCGTTTTGGATAGCCGACCATTTGTTGGAAAAAGTAGCCTCTAAGCTGGGTTATCAATTTTTTATGGATGTACGCGGTTCAGAAGACCCCATCAACGCCAATTTGCCCAATGTGTATGGCGGTGGCCCCTCGCGCGATGCGGGCGGGTATGGCCTCGAAACCATCTTTGAATGTTTACAGTACGCCTCCAACCCCGCGCTTTATGACCGCTGGCAGACCGAATTTGGCGATAAAAAGGTCCCTGATTTGATAGAACTTATTCTTTGGCACGCCGAATTTGCCTATGCTCACGTGGCTTATCAAGGGCCTGTGGCCAATCGGCACGGTTCTCTGGGCTACGAAGGGCAGCCTCGAATGCAATACGATTATTGGAACCTGCTCGACCAGCTTTCGGTGGTGTGCGCCGCTTATCATGGTTTTTTGAAACCTTATCTGCCCCGCGAAAAATACCTAAAATACCGCCAAGTTTGTCATGAAAAATGGACGGCTTACGACCGTCATAAAGTAGTGCGATACTGGACTTACAGCACCAAATGGGTAGATGCTGGTTTTCAGGAGTTTAATGAAATGGGTAACGCTTACGGGCAGTCGGTTTTCAGCAATTTGTTCATGTATTTGTGCGAAAAAAATGAACCCGATGGCCAACCAACACAATACCTAAAATGGGCGCAAGAAAGTGCCAGTGATATTATCCAAAATTGGGACTTTAACAATCCTCGCCAAATGTGGTGGATTCGCAACGCCGAGCATATTACACCTCAGGCGTTGGCGTACTTTCTGATGATTGCACCCGAACACGCGCCCAAAGGAACGAAAGAGAAACTCAGCGCGTGGGCCACGCATATACACCAAAAAACCAATAATTTTTGGAAATACCGTGTTCACAGCGAAACGGAATGGGCTCACCCTAAAACCAAAGAGTTGGGTGGCGCACCTGCTTTGGGTGGCTCAATGTTTGCCGTGGCACATTTATTAAACGATTCTCGCCTGCGCGATTTGGGCTGGGCGCAAACAGACTTTGTGTTTGGAGTCAATCCAGTAGGAACGCATTTGAGTCACAAAAGCAAGGAGCGGGTTGATATTGGTGGCTACTGGGAAGGGGTTGAATTTGGCTGGCCTTCCGCGCATCCCAACGGTTACGGAATGTTGGGCAAAGTGCGCGGCACGCTCGACGGTTCGCCTCTTGACAAAGATTTTCAGAAGTCGAACGTTAGCACCGCTAACAGTTCCAACGACCCCGTTGATTTGATTGGAAAAGATGCATACACCACCGAGGGTTGGAGTATTTCAAACCGTGGTTGGCAAGCTACCCTCACGTTTTCGACCCTCGGCAGCCATCGCATCCGCGTTTTGGACACAGCCCAAAAAGAAATTGAACAAGCCAAACAAGGTCAAACGATAACCATTGAACTCAAAGCCGCTCTCAACCAAGACTGGAACAAAGCCGAGACGGGTTATGTATTGATGCACTTCAATAACCAACCTCCGCAAAAAATTGAAGTAACCGAAACAGGTACCAATACAGGCCTATTTAGAGCCAAATATATAGTGCGAAAAGAGGCTAAGTTTCTGGAAATCAGTTATGGGTATTTGGGCTTTACCAAAAAAACATCACTCAGAATTCAATAGCAGAACTGGGCTTCGTTTAAATCACAACAAAACTTTGACCCAAAACATATTATGATCGCGTCGTCAATTTTTGAAATCTTCGGCGGTGGGTTTGGCCACCGTTGGCAGCGGGCTTCGGCTGGCCGATGTTCCCGTGCGGGCTTTGACCAAAGGCCCCAAGTTTCACTGGTTTGGCTACTACGACAAGCATCAATTTGACCCCACAGGCAGGTATATTTTGGGAATGCAAGTGGATTTTGAACGCCGCTCGCCCACTGCCCAAGACGAAATACGCATGGGGCTGATTGACCTGCAAGACAACGACCGCTGGACCGACCTCGGCAGCAGCAAGTCATGGGGCTGGCAGCAGGGCTGTATGCTGCAATGGATTCCAAAATCAACAACCGACGTAATCTGGAACGACAGAATTGACAATCAATTTGTTAGCCATATTTTAAACGTCAAAACTGGTAAAAAAAGAACCCTTCCCAAACCAATTTATTCACTCAGTCCCGACGGCAAAACGGCCATTGGTATTGAGTTTTCGAGGCTCGAAGACCTCCGTCCTGGCTACGGCTACGCGGGTATTCCCGACCCGTATTTCACGAGTAAAGCCCCGTCTGAAATTGGCCTTTACAAAATGGACTTGGCTACTGGTAAAAACGAATTGCTGTTTTCGATTGCCGACGTGGCGCACCTGCCGCTCAATGGGAAATCAGTAGCCGATAACTACCACTGGTTCAATCATTTATTGTTCAACAACGACGGCACGCGCTTTACTTTTCTGAACCGCTGGCGCACGGAGCGCGGCGACCGCCAGCTCATGGCCCGAACGGCTTTTACGACCCGAATGTTTACCGCCGATATCAATGGCAAAGGACTGTATTGCATTGACCCGTCGGGCTATACGTCGCATTTTGTTTGGAAAAATCCAAAAACAATTTGTGCCTTTACCAAACCCGAAGGGCAAGCCATGGGCTTTTATGAACTGGAAGATTTTACGGGAAAATTTACGCCCGTTGGACCCGAAAAAATGCCCGTCAATGGACACAATACTTACCTACCCGTGGGCAATGGCGTGGACTGGATTCTAAACGACAACTATGCCAGTCCCAAAGACCGCAACCAAGTGCCGTATTTGTATCACGTTCCTACCGATCGCAGAATAGATTTGGGGCGTTTTCCCGCGCCCGTCGAGTATTTTGGCGAGTGGCGTTGCGATTTGCACCCGCGTTCCAACCGCAATGGCACACAAATCTGTATTGACTCTACCCACGGTGGCAATGGCCGCCAAATGTATTTATTGGACATCCGAGAAGCACTCAAAATATGAACCGACGACGATTTATCGAACAGAGTACGCTGTTAGCCCTTGTCCTTCCGCAAGTAGAAGGCAAAGAAAAAGACATGGATTTTGGGCAAATGATGCAACCCGTGCAGCTGGAGTCGGTGCTGCGGTC
>JALOLW010000089.1 GCA_025455795.1 Spirosomataceae bacterium | reverse complement strand
TAGCCGTCAATACCGACCTACAAGTGCTTGACCACGCCCACCAACCGATTGAAGGACTTTACGCCGCAGGGGAAATTTTGGGTGGTGGCGCACTCTGTGGCAACGCCTTCGTGGGAGGGATGTTTCTCACGCCCGCACTGAGTTTTGGCCGATATTTGGGGCGAACACTGGCCAAAGAAAGCGATGCTTTCATGCCCTAATGAAGTAAAATTTAGCAAAATCTCCCTTTTCAAAAACAAAATGAAAGACGCAACCCTCCCTCATTCAATCATTCACTCATTCCCCTATGCCCTCCTCCCGTCGTAATTTCCTGCAAACGTTGGCTGCACTGCCATTGATAAATGCTACTACCGTGGCTGCCCAAGCTCAAAAGACTACTTGGCCGATTTCGTGTAACACCTACAATTGGAGTACATTTTATGGCCGTCAGGGTAAAAATTGGGAAAACGACTTGGATGCGTTTTGTACGGAATTTCGGCAAACGGGCATTACGGCCATCGAACCAAGCCTCACTACCGTCGAAGGTACGCAAAAACTGATGAACGCCTTTAAAAAGCACGGTATCGCTGTTCCTTCGGCTTATGTCAATACCCTGCTGCACGAACCCGACAAGGCCACCGAATCTATCCAATCGGTGCTGCAACTGGCCGACGAAGCCATCAAATACGGCACCAAAATCTTCGTGACCAATCCTACGCCGCTTCGGTGGGGGGGCAAAGAAGTCAAAAACGACAAACAACTCATCGAGCAAGCCAAAAACTTGGAAAAACTCGGCGCGGGACTTCGCCAAAAAGGCATCACCCTCGCCTACCACACGCACGACATGGAAATGCTCGCGGGCGCACGGGAGTTTCATCACGTGATGCAAAACACCTCTCCTAAAAATGTGGCTTTTTGTATGGACACGCATTGGATGTACCGAGGTTCTGAAAATTCGGAAGTGGCCGTTTTTGACACTCTTAAAATGTACGGCAGCCGCATTGTAGAGCTGCACATCAGGCAGTCAAAAGGCGGGATTTGGACTGAAACATTCAGCGGCGAGGGCGACATTGACTATCGTCGCTATGCCCAACAACTCCTTGCAATGAAAATCCGCCCGCTCATCGTGATAGAACAAAGTGTAGAAGCCAAAACCCCCAACACCATGAATGGCGTAGAGGCGCACAAGGTCAATTTGGCAGCGGTCAAAGATGTATTTAAAGGACTGATATGATGGAAGCCTTTGTCAAAACCGAACTCTCGCTCGAAGGTGTAGCAACGATTACGTTTTTTCATCCCGCCCAAAACTCCCTGCCGAGCAGTATTTTAGCAGACTTAGCAAGAGCGATTCGCGCGGCGTCCGACGAGCCAAACGCCCGCGTCATCGTCCTCCAAAGCGGCGGTGAGCGCACTTTTTGTGCGGGTGCGAGTTTTGACGAACTTTCGACACTCCAAACCCCCGAAGCGGGGAAACAGTTTTTTTCGGGTTTTGCCTCCGTCATCAACGCCATTCGTGAGTCGTCGCTCCTCGTGTTGGGGCGCGTGCAAGGCAAGGTCGTCGGAGGAGGCGTGGGACTCGCCGCAGCGGCTGATTATTGTTTTGCCACCCAGCACGCCAGTATTCGCCTGAGCGAGTTGCTGATAGGCATTGGGCCGTTTGTGGTTGGGCCAGCCATCGAGCGTAAAATCGGCTTGTCGGCTTTTACCGCCTTGACGCTCAATCCAAACAACTTTTTTTCAGCCCAGTGGGCCAAAGAGAAAGGGCTTTATTACGAAATTTTTGACGATACAAGCAGCATGGACGCGGCAGTTGCCAACTTTGCACAACAACTTACCCGCTACAACCCCGAAGCCCTCCAAGCCCTCAAAAAAGCCTTTTGGCAAAACACCGACCATTGGGACGCGCTCCTGGCCGAACGAGCCGCTACGAGTGGGCGTCTTGTGTTGTCGCCTTCTGCCAAAGCCGCCATTGTGGCCGCGACGCAAAAGCCCTAAACTTTCCACAATTTCTGTATTTTCCGCAAGTTTTGCCTAATTTTGCGATTTGGGCAATAAAATCACGCCCAAAAAAGTTTTGTTTAGAAAAAGAAATGTGTTGATGTTACTACGAATTAGTTTGATTTTAACAGTTTTTGCCGCTTTTATAGGCTGCAAAACTTCCAAACCAGCTCCACCTCCGCCACCTGCCGAACCGACCATTCTGGCGATTGGTAACAAGAAATTTACGACCGATGAATTTTTTCAGTCGTTTACCAAAAATCAGTTTTCGGACGATACCACCAAGCCCACCGACATCACCGAATACCTGCGGCTTTATACCAATCTCAAACTGAAAGTAGCGGCTGCCGAGCAGCGAGGAATGGATACCCTGTCCACTTTCAAAGAAGAAATCACCTCGTATCGCAAAGTGCTGGCGCAACCGTATCTGACCGATAAAGTTCTGACTGACAACTTGGTAGCCGAAGCCTACGAGCGTTTGAAAGACGAAATTAGGGCTTCTCACATTTTGGTCGCCGTGGCCCGCGACGCTGCTCCTGCCGACACCCTCGCTGCTTACCGAGCCGCCACCGCGCTCCGAAGTCAAATCCTCCAAAACGAAATCACTTTTGAAGAAGCCGCCAAGCGATATTCCAAAGACCTCAGTAGTGCTTCCGCAGGAGGTGACTTGGGCTTTTTCACTGCTTTTCAACTGGTATATCCGCTTGAAAATGTAGCTTATAAACTCCCCAAGGGCAAAGTTTCCGACCTTGTTCGTACTCATTCGGGCTATCATATCCTCAAAGTCACCGACCGCCGCCTCACACGCGGGCGCGTACAGGTAGCACATCTATTGGTACGTGTGAGCAGTGCCGCCACCGAAGAAGGCAAAGCCGCCGCCAAAACCAACATTGACCGCGCGCACGAACTCCTCAAACAAGAATCTTGGGACATTGTCTGCCGCGACTATTCCGACGATGCCACCACCAAAAACAACGGGGGGGTATTGCGGGAGTTTGGGACGGGTGAGTGGATGCCGATTTTTGAAGAAAAAGCCTTTGGTCTCCAACAAATCGGCGATATTTCCGAGCCGTTTTTGACCAATTACGGCTGGCACATTATCAAACTACTCGCCAAAAAGCCTGTGCCTTCTTTTGACGAAATGGCCCCTCAACTCCGCGCCAAAGTCAAAACCGATACGCGCGGCGATTTACTCCAACAAACGCTCGTCTCAAAACTGCGCAACACCTACAAAATCAACGAATTGACCTCGATCAAAGAGGCTGCTTTCAAGCAAATAGACACCACTCTCCTCAAAGGTCAATGGAAATACAAAGAACCACTTGGGGCAGGCTTAGAACAAAAGCCGTTGTTTGAAATTGACGCCAAAGCCTTTACGGTCAATCAATTTTATGAATACATAGGCACTATTCAAGAACCCGTCGCCGCCCAATCGTCGCTGTCGGTGCTGCTCAATCGTTATTATCAAACCTTTCAAAACAAGGCTTTGGTCGAAACCGAAGAGAACAACTTGGAAAAGAAGCACCCAGAATTTCGTCATTTGATGGCCGAAATGCACGACGGGGTACTGCTGTCGCAATTGATGGAAGCCAACGTTTGGGAAAAATCTTTGACCGACTCACTCGCCCAAAAAGCCCTTTGGGAACAAACCAAAGACAAATACCGCTATCCCGAACGGGCCGTAGCCACCATCATTACTGCCGACAACGACTCGCTCATGGCGCGGGCACAAACCATTTTGGCAACGTCCCCCTACGCCCTTCGACGCAAAGGCGCGGATATTTTGTTTGGTACCGATGCTTCCACCCCCAACGCCCAACAACAAGAGGCTGTTTTTGACGTGGCCCTTACGTTGCTCAACAACCCCGCCTACTCGGTAGAAGTGTCTGCTTATCAAGAAGATACCGAAAAAGACGACATCGCCAGCTTACGCCTCCAAAAAGTAGTAAATTTGCTCACCCAAAACGGGGTTGCACCCTCTCGCATCACCGAGAAAAATTACGGAAAATTTAAGCCCGTGCCTGACGCCAATCGCAATCGTCGCGTGAGTTTTCAGTATTTTAGCACCTCGCCCAAAGACGTAGAAAAAGCCTTGAATGTCCTGAAAATTGGAAAAATCAGCATCAATAGGGGGTTATTTGCCCAAAACGCCAATGAATTTTTGACCAAAGCTACTTGGCAAACGGGCGCACAATACGTCAATGTCAACGGTAAAAAAGCGTGGGTCAATATCACCGAAATCCAAGCTGCCCGCACCAAGACCTTTGCCGAAGCGCGCGGGGCCGTTATCAATGAGTTGCAAAAGACGTTGGAAAAGAACTGGTTAGAACAATTAAGACAGCAGTTCCCCGTTCAAATCAATGAAGAAGAATTAAGGAAATTAGTCAAATAAAATCACTCCATGAAGCATTGGAGGCCCGACACTAACTCGTGCCGCCAATTAAATTTATTCAGATGAAAAAAGCATTGCTATTTGTTTATTTGTTGGCCAGTACGCTTGTGGCGTTTGGACAAGGGCAGAGTATTAGTATCAACAAGGTCATCGCCAAAGTAGATAACTACTACATTCTTCGCTCCGATTTGGAAGAATTGATACTCCAATACAAAGCCCAAAATCAACCCGCGCCCAATTCTTGTCAGGCGTTGGAGAGCTTGATTATCAGAAAAATGCTATTGGCCAAAGCCGAGATTGACTCCGTATTGGTGGATGACAAAGACGTGGACAAACAAGTAAGTGCCAAAATGGAATACATGGCGAAGCGTTTTGGTTCCGAAAAAAATATCGTAGAAGCCTACGGCAAAAGCATCGAATCGCTCAAAAGCGAACTGCGCCAAGCGGAAAAAGACGAGATGACGGCCCAAAAAATGCAAGCCCAAATCACCGATGCCATCAAAGTAACTCCGAGCGACGTCAAGAAGTTTTTCAACAGTATTCCCAAAGATAGTTTGCCTTATATACCTGCAGAGGTAGAGATTGGACACATCGTGCGTTTTGCCAAAGTGACCAAAGCCCAAAAAGACGAACTCCGCGCACGCTTGCTCGAATACAAAGAGCGCGTGTTGAAAGGAGAAGATTTTGGCTCACTGGCCTCGGCTTATTCCGAAGATTTAGGCTCGGCAGAGAAGCAGGGCGACTTGGGTTTTGCCAAACGCGGCGACATGGTGCCTGAGTTTGAAGGGGCAGCCCTCAAACTCAAACCCAACGAAATCTCAGACCCCGTCGAGTCAGATTTTGGGTTGCACTTGATTCAATTGTTGGAGACCCGTGGCGCTGAGTACCGCTCGCGGCACATCCTACTCCGCCCCGATTACAACCGCATGGATTTGAGCGACCCCACGCGCATTTTGGATAGCCTCCGCAAGATTATCCCCGACAGCGTGAAGTTTGAAAACGCCGCCAAAAAATGGTCAGAAGACAAAAATACCGCCGACGCGGGCGGCCTTATCAAAGACCAAAACTCTGGCTCGTCGCGGTTGCCCTTGGATGCCTCCATGGAATACGGCCTGTACATGATGATTGATACCATGAAAGTTGGCACGATTAGTGCGCCCATGAATTACCGCACCGAAGACGGAAAAACCGCCATGCGAATTATCTATTACAAAAGCCGCATCGAACCACACACGGCCAACCTGAAAGATGATTTTGAAAAATTGACCAATATTGTACTGTCCAACAAAAAAACCAAGGCCGTAGATGAGTGGTTCAGAAAAGCCGTTTCCGACGTGTTCATCAAAGTAGAACCCGAATACCAAGGATGCAAAATCTTTGGCATATCAGAGGAGAGTAGGCAGTAAACGTAAAAACGATAAACTTAAAACGATAAAGACTAAACCCAAAATGAACCAAGTATCCGACGTAGCCGCCGCCGAGGCATTGAAAACATCATACGAAAAACTCCGCGCCGAAATCAGCAAAGTAATCGTGGGCCAAGACGACACCGTTCGATTGTTGCTTACGGCCATTTTTTGTCAGGGTCACTGTTTACTGGTAGGTGTGCCAGGTTTGGCCAAAACCCTTTTGATTCAGACCATTGCCAACGCCCTCGACTTGCAGTTCAACCGTATTCAGTTTACGCCCGATTTAATGCCTTCTGATATTTTGGGGTCTGATACCCTCGACAACGAGCGCAATTTCCGCTTCATCAAAGGGCCGATATTTGCCAACATCATCTTGGCCGACGAAATCAACCGTACCCCGCCCAAAACCCAATCGGCCCTGCTCGAAGCCATGCAAGAGTACGCCGTGACCGTGGCGGGCAAAAAGTACCCACTGAGTCGTCCGTTTTTTGTGTTGGCAACCCAAAACCCCATCGAGCAGGAAGGTACCTACCCACTTCCCGAAGCACAGTTGGACCGTTTTATGTTCATGGTAACGCTGGACTATCCTTCCTATCAAGAAGAACTCAATATTGTCAAAGCCACCACGAACGACCACAAGCCTACGGTCAATAAAGTAGTATCGGGCGAGGAAATCCAAGCGTTTCAGCACTTGGTGCGGCGCGTACCTGTCCCCGACAACGTGGTAGAGTACGCCGTCAAACTTGTCCATAAAACCCGCCCCGATGGCGATCTCGCCACCACCGATACCAAAAACTATTTGGAATGGGGAGCGGGGCCACGTGCCTCCCAAAATCTCATCTTAGCTGCCAAGTGTAATGCACTCCTCAATGGGAAGTATTCGCCTGATATAGAGGATGTTAGAGCGGTGGCGCTGGCCGTACTTCGCCACCGAATCGTGCGCAATTTCAAGGCAGAAGCCGAAGGTATTTCGGTCAATGAAATCGTAAAACGCTTGATTTAAGGAAGTTGCAACATTCAATTCACAACTAAAATTTGGATTTAACCAAAAAAAAGTTTTACATTTGTCCTGCTATTTGGTATTTTTGGTCTCTTTCCCTGCATTAAGTTTAGCTTGTCGGATGGAGTTTCAAAGGAAGCCATCCTTAGCGAGTTAGAACTTAATCATTTACAAATCAATGAACATTTATGTAGCCAATGTCTCGTTTAAGGCAAACGACGACGAATTACGCGAGTTATTTGAAGAATTTGGGGAGGTAACAACTGCCCGTATCATCATGGACAAACTTACTGGTAGAAGCAGAGGCTTTGCTTTTGTAGAAATGCCAAACGACGCAGAAGGAAGTCAAGCGATTTCTCAACTGAACGATGTTGATTTCAAAGGAAGAAATTTGGTAGTCAATGAAGCGCGTCCACGCGAAGAACGCCCCCGCGAAAACAGTGGCGGTGGTGATTACAAGAAGCGTTGGTAAACATAAAAATACGGCTCGCACAGAGGCTGTTTCGTCAAAGAAACAGCCTTTTTTTGTGGCAAAAAATGAATCATTTCGCAATCTGTTTGTAAGTTTGCCCCATTCACAGATTCATCATTCACTCATTCACTCATTGATTAATGACAGCATACGTTTTTCCAGGCCAAGGGTCGCAGTTTAGCGGCATGGGCAAAGAACTCTACGAAAACAACGCCGCCGCCCGCACGCTTTTTGAAAAAGCCAACGAAATTTTGGGTTTTGAAATTACCAAAGTCATGTTTGAAGGAAGCGACGAAGCCCTCAAACAAACCAACGTTACGCAGCCCGCTATTTTTTTGCATTCGGTTATTTTGGCCTCTACAATTGCCGATTTTCACCCTAATATGGTGGCAGGACACTCATTGGGCGAGTTTTCGGCGTTGGTAGCAGCGGGAGCGTTGTCTTTTGAAGATGGTCTTCGACTTGTGGCCCAGCGCGCGGCTGCGATGCAACGCGCCTGCGAACTCAACCCCTCTACCATGGCCGCCGTACTCGGACTCGACGATGACAAAATCGAAGAAATCTGCGCGTCGGTAGCAGAGGAAGTAGTGGTAGCGGCCAATTTCAACTGCCCCGGTCAAGTTGTGATTTCTGGTTCGCACGAGGGGGTGCGCCTCGCGGGCGAAAAACTCAAAGAGGCAGGCGCAAAACGGGTGTTGCCACTGCCCGTAGGCGGGGCTTTTCACTCACCTCTGATGGAACCCGCCCGCGAAGAGTTGGCCGCCGCCATCGAAAACACGGCTTTTTCTGCCCCCAAATGCCCCATTTATCAAAATGTCAATGCCCAAGCCACCACCGACGTGGCGACGATAAAGGCCAACTTGATAGCCCAACTTACCGCCCCAGTCCGTTGGACGCAGTCGGTACGCAACATGACCACCGACGGCGCAGCGACGTTTGTGGAGTGTGGCCCGGGCAAAGTACTGCAAGGATTGGTCAAGAAGATTTCACCCGAAGCAACCACGGCAGGCGTGTAGATTTCAGTGCTTTTGAGATTTTTTTGCGTTTTTTGACGACTTTTTTTCAAGATTAAAATATCTGATAATCAATCCAAAACAATCAGATTGGCTCTATTTTGTAAACTTTCTTTGAAAATTGGCTTGACAAGTAATGAATAAATCTGTACTTTTGCACCCACAAAATCGGAATTGGTGGATGGTGTAATGGTAACACAGAAGATTTTGGTTCTTTTATTCAGGGTTCGAGTCCTTGTCCGCCAACAAAATCACCTAAAAAGCCTCAATACAGCGCGTATTGGGGCTTTTTTCGTTTGCAATCCGTTCCCAATTGGAAAAATACCCCCTAAAAAACAGGTTTCGTTCACAATCTGTCAACAATTTTGAGACAAATGCCACTTAGTTTTGAGCCTATTTTTGAGCCTTTTTTGCTCCCATCCCGACTTTTCCCGACGCGCATTTATCGCAAAGGGCAGCGGGCTTACTGGGCCGGAACACTCCAAGACTCGTATCTGCACTGGCCTACCATCGCCGATTTTAGGGCAGTCAACGGGCAAACGCTGCACGTAGCGGCACATACCAAAGAAGAAGGTGTCCTCAAACTGTTTTTGGACAGTGAAGCAACGGGGCTTATTGGGTTGCAGCAAGGTTATTTTTTGCTTCATGCGAGTTGCGTAAACATCGCCAACGAGGCCGTGATTTTTGCAGGAATGCCCGGGGCGGGCAAGTCCACTACCACAGCGGCTTTTGTCAGGGCGGGTTACGCGCCGTTGGCCGACGACATGGTCGTGGTCAAAATCGGAGAAGATGGTCAGCCCTACGTCATACCAGCGGGACCGCAAATGAAAATTTGGCAAACAACCGCCGAGGGGCTTGGTTTTCACCCTACTGATTTAACCCCTTGTTTTGAAGGCCACAACAAGTTTTATTATACCTTCCAAGGGCATTATTCTTTCAATCCTGTTCCGTTAAAAAAAATATTTTTATTACACCGTTCCAATCGTTTTGGTACGCACCAAACAGTCCCCGCGACCAAAGTACCTTTTGAGTTGTTGAAACATTTTCCGCTACCGCACCAACTCCTGCGCGGGCCATACCTCCAGCAACACTTCCAGCAAAGCCTCCAAATCGCGCGTCATGCAGCGGTGACACTGCTCCGAAGGCCGAAAGATTTTGAACAATTACAACTATTTGTGAAGACTTACGCGCCTACGCATTTTTTGTAGGGCAAAATCAAGTAAAAGTCGTTGGTTTACCGCTTCCAAAAAGGAACAAACTGTTTATTTTGATGAGCAAGTTTCCTTTTGTCGAGGGTGTCCGTTGGGGCATCATTGGGGCGGGTGATGTTTGCGAGGTGAAAAGTGGTCCCGCCTTGCAGTTAGCCGAAGGGTCAGCATTGGTGGCTGTGATGCGGCGCAACGCCGAAAAAGCCGCCGATTTTGCGCGTCGGCACGGGGTTGGCAAATGGTACGACGATGCCGACGCCCTCATCAATGACCCTGAAATCAACGCCATTTATGTAGCCACTCCCCCCGATACGCACGAACACTACACCCTCAAAGCAGCCGCAGCGGGCAAGGCCGTTTATGTCGAAAAACCGATGGCGCGGACGCTTCAAGAATGTCTCAATATGGTGTCGGCTTGCCAAAAAGCCGATGTGCCGTTGTTTGTGGCGTTTTACCGACGGGCGTTGCCCATTTACCAAAAAGTCAAGGATTTGATAGCAGCGGGCGCGATAGGAGAAGTGCGGTTTGTGGAGATTAAAGTGCAAAAACCCCTCCAACCCGACATCGTGGGGGCAAGCGAAAACGCCGACAATTGGCGCATTCTGCCCGACGTGGCAGGAGGTGGTTACTTTTATGATTTAGGCTCGCATCAATTGGACTTGATGGATTTTTTGTTGGGCCCTATTGTCAATGCCTACGGCTTTGCTACCAACCAAGCGGGCTTGTACCCCGCCGAAGACGTGGTGCTGGGAACATTTCATTTTGCCAATGGTATCTTGGGCCAAGGTACTTGGTGCTTCAACGCGGCCTTGAGCAGCGAAATCGAACTGACAACGGTGCATGGTAGTAAAGGGCGGCTGTCGTTTACTTTTTTTAGCAACTTTCACATCAGGCTGGAAATAGACGGTGCGCCAACAGAAATCCTGTCTTTTGAAATGCCAAAACACATCCAACAACCGCTGATTCAATCGGTGGTGGATGAGCTGAGAGGCAAAGGCACGTGCGTGAGTACGGGCGTATCGGGTGCGCGAACCAACTGGGTCATGGCGCAAATTTGCCAACGAATACCCGCGCCTGCATACGGCTCAATTGACTAAAAATCAAATATTTATGAGAAAGACGCTTTTTTTTCTGTTCATGTTTTGGGAAGCCACTACGCGGGTTTTGGCACAAACCGAACCATACCCCACCGACTCGGCTTCGGTAGAACGAGCGGGCGTACCCAAAGGCCAATTACTCAAATTGACGTTGGACAACTCCAAGATTTTTCCTGGTACTTGGCGTGAGATA
>JALOLW010000088.1 GCA_025455795.1 Spirosomataceae bacterium | reverse complement strand
GATTTGGTATTATCAAGCCAAGGCAACTCATCCAAAAAGAGGGTTTTTCTGGGGGAATCATCGGCTTCCAAAGCGGTTATTAATTGTTGAAAAGCCTGAAACCAATCTTTTGCCACGGGTTTATCTTCAAATTCGGGAAAATAACGAATGAACGCACTGCGAAAATTGCCTAATTGCTGAGGTAGCTCAACATTGGCAATACCTGTGAGTTGAAAAGTAAAAGTATCATTGAAAAATTGACGTATCAGGTACGTTTTACCAACGCGCCGCCGCCCATAAACTGCCACAAAAGCGGGTTCATTGGACTGTTTTAGCGATTTTAAGGTTGCTATCTCCTCCTGCCTTCCGATGAGCATTGGCACTATTTTATGGATGAAACAGAGGGCAATTTACAAAAAATAGAATATCAAGACAGATTTATAGATTTTTTTTGTCTTTAAATTGTTTATAAAATAGTTTTAAGACAAAATCTTAACTGTTTTTTATCTCTAACTTTGCACACCCAAAAACAATATGCCTGTCATTCAACGTTCTTCTTATCCTGGTGCGCCTGCTTATTTGCCCAACGGTCACTTACAGACGATTTATCCGAGTATGTTTCGCAAGGTGGCGGGAGTGACCTACGAGCGCGAACGACTCACGCTCTCCGATGGCGATTTTATTGACTTGGATTGGCTCGATAGCGGCAGTCGGCAGTTGGTAGTACTCACCCACGGACTCGAAGGCGACTCGCACCGCCACTACATCAAAGGCACGGCCAAACTCTTTGCCCAACACGGCTGGGACGCGCTCGCGTGGAACTGCCGCTCGTGCAGTGGTGAGATGAACAAGGCGTTTCGGCTTTACAACCACGGCGAAACGGGCGACATCGGCGAGGTGATTCGGCACGCACTCCGTACCAAGTCTTACGAAAAAGTGGTGTTGGTGGGATACAGCATGGGTGGCAATATTTCGCTCAAATACCTCGGTACGCAGGGTAAAAACGTTCCCGATGTGATTCGGGGCGCGGTGGCGGTGTCGTCGCCTACCAATCTCACAACCAGCGCGAAACTCTTGGACAACCCCGAAAATTGGCTTTATCGAAAGCGGTTTATGAGCAAACTTTTCAAAAAAATCAAAGCCAAAGACGCGCTTTACCCCAATCGCTTGGACGTATCGCAAATCAAAAACGTGAAGGTTTGGAAAGATTTTGATAATTTTTTCTCCGCTCCTCTCAACGGCTACCGCGACGCCGACGATTTTTATGAACAAGGGTCGGCGGTCAATTATCTCGCCGACGTGCAAGTACCCGTGCTGATTTGCAACGCCCAAAACGACCCCATCCTCAACGACGACTGCGCGCCCGTGGCATTGGCCGAAAAACACCCGCTGATTTTTGTCGAAACCCCCAAAACAGGCGGCCACGTGGGTTTTTTGGTCAAAGGTGACGAGTTTAGCTGGGCCGAAAGACGCGCTTTGGCATTTTTGGGATGAAAGGTTGATGGTTTTAACCGTTTTTCCCTCTTACCTTTGTAGCACGTTTCCCACGCCCAATACTCGCTACACTATACGCTATACTCAATACTCAAAAAATATCCATGACCGTCAAGCACGACAAAAACTTAGGAACAAAGCAAAAAGCACTTCGTATCAACCTCGACCGTCGGATTTATGGCTCGTTTGCCGAAATCGGGGCGGGGCAAGACACGGCAGCCAATTTTTTCAAGGCGGGGGGCGCGTCGGGGACGATCGCCAAGACCATGTCGGCTTATGATATGAAATTTAGCGACGAAATCTACGGCCCCGAACCGAGTGGCCGCTACGTGGTGGAGTCGCGCTTGCTCACAATGCTCCAACACGAATACGACCTCGTGGAGCAGCGATTGGACGAAAAACGCGGGGCAGACAGTTTGTTTTTTGCGTTTGCCAACACTGTGGTGGCCCTCAACTACCAAAAAACCAACGAAGGCCACGGCTGGATTGGGCTGCGGTTTCAGCTTGCGCCGCGCTCGGCTTACAACGAGGTGGTGATTCACGTCAAAATGCTCGACAACGACAGCATTTTGCAGCAGCAAGCACTGGGCGTGATTGGGGTGAATCTGATGTACGGCTGCTTTTTTTACCACCAATCGCCCGAAATACTGCTGCTCTCGCTCATGGACGACCTCAGCACCGACCGTATGCAAATTGACATGGTGCGCTTTTCGGGGCCTGATTTCAAACACGTGGACAACCGCCTGATGAGCCTTTATTTGGTCAAACACGGTTTTACGGAAGTGGCGATGTTTGGACCCGACGGGCGAGCGTTGCAGCCGTCGGAAGCATTGTACAAAAAACATATTTTGGTGCTTCGCGGGCGGCTACGCCCCGTCACCAATGTCCACATAGACATGCTCCGCAACGGCCTCAAACAGTTCAAGGCCGAAGACGACGTGGACGAAAACAAAGTGGTTTTGATGTCGGAATTGACGCTCCAAAACCTCCGCGACGGCCAAGACATCAACGAAAAAGACTTCCTCGACCGCGTGGACATTTTGACTTCTCTGGGTAAAACGGTGATGATTTCCAACTACCAAGAGTATCATCGCTTGGTGGCGTTTTTGTCCAAAAGCACCCGCCTCAAAATCGGCCTTGTCGTGGGGATTCCCAATTTGGAATATATTTTCCAAGAAAAATATTACCAAAACCTAACAGGCGGCATCTTAGAATCGTTCTCGACGCTGTTTAGTCGCAACGTGAAGCTGTTTATTTATCCCACTTTCAAAGACGGGAAACTCATCAAATGCCAAGATTTGGAGCTTCCTACGCACCTAAAACCGCTCTTCGACTACTTGACGTGCAACGATAAAATCGAAGACATCCGCGATTATTACGACGTAGAAAACCTCAAAATCTCGACCGACCGCGTGCTGGAACAAATCAAACGCGGCGAGTTGGGTTGGGAACAGGCCGTTCCCGAAAGTGTGGTAGCGATGATTAAGGACAAATGCTTGTTTGGGTTTCCGTGTGTGGTGTTTGAACCAAAACAAGCCGCGCACATCCACCAAGCCGTGGGGAATTTATAAGCCCATTGGGCGCAACACTTCATACACCCGATACACCTCCTCAAAAGTGTTGTAAAGGGGCGCAGGGGCGAGGCGGATGCAGTTGGGTTCGCGCCAATCGCCAATGATGCCCGCTTGGGTGAGTGCTTCAAAGACCATTTTGCCGTTTTGATGCACCAACAGCGACAACTGCGCTCCGCGCTCGGCGGGGTTTGTGGGGGTCATCTGGGTAATTTTCAGGTCATTACTTTCTTCATTGATACGCTGAATGAGTGCTTCCAAAAAGCCTGTCAGTAGTTCGCTTTTTTGGCGAAGAAGCGGCATGGTGGCTTCCTCGAAAATAGCCAACGAAGCGCGATGCGCGGCCAAAGCCAAGATATTGGGTGTACTGAGTTGCCAGCCTGCCGCACCTTCCATGGGTACAAACCCCTTCGTCATCTCGAAGCGGCGGGCTTCGTCGTAGCCCCACCAACCCGCCAAGCGAGGCAGGTCAGATGAATGGTGTTTTTGGTGAACAAACACCCCCGATACACCGCCAGGGCCAGAGTTGAGGTATTTGTAAGAACACCAAACGGCAAAATCCACGCCCCAATCGTGCAGTTGAAGCGGGGCATTGCCCACTGCGTGGGCCAAATCAAACCCTACCCAAGCCCCCGCGCGGTGCGTGGCTTGGGCGATAGCGGACATGTCAAAAAGCTGCCCCGTGTAGTAATGCAGTCCACTCATGCACACGAGCGCGAGACTGTCGGCGTGGGTGTCAATCACCGCCAAAAGGTCTGCCGTCGAAACCGTAAAATTTCCTGCTTGTGGTTTGACTTCGATGAGGGCATCGGCAGGGTCGTAGCCGCGCGTGCGAAGGTGCGTTTCGAGGGCGTACTGGTCAGAGGGAAAATCTGACGCCACCGTGAGGATTTTGTAACGACGAGCAGTAGGCCGATAAAACGAAGTCAGCATCAAGTGGAGATTGACCGTGAGCTGATTCATCGGACAAACTTCTTGCGGCTGCGCGCCCGTGATGTGCGCGAGGGCGTTTTGGCAATGCCGATGATACCCCAACCACGGATTTTCTCCCTCAAACCAACCTTCTACGCCGAGGTTTTGCCAAGTAGTAAGTTCCTGATTGATAGCTATTTGGGCAGCTTTGGGCTGAAGACCGAGCGAGTTGCCACAAAAATAACTCAGCGGCTGGTGTTGCCGCTGAGGAATGTGAAATCGTTCACGAAAAAATTGGAGTGGGTCGGCGGCATCCATGTCCAACGCCCACTGTCGGAGTTCGGTGTTATTTTTTGGCCACACTTTTGGCTATTTTAAGGAGTTGTTCGGCAGGAATATAGCCAATTTGCTGGGTAACAATTTTGCCATTGTGGTCAAGAAAAAACAGCGTCGGATAACCCTCAATGGGGTACATGGCGGCAAGCGTGGGGCCTTCGCCTATTTCCATGTCTTTTTTGGTATTGATAAAGTTGGCGTTGAAGTAGGCGGCTACTTCCGGGCGGGTAAACACCTCGCGTTGGAGTTTTTTGCAAGGCCCGCACCAACTGGCATAAGCGTCAAAAAACACGAGTTTCTTTTCTTTTTTGGCTTGCGCCATGATTTTACCCCAGGGCGATTCATTGAACTTGATACCCTCTTCTTTGGGGGCGTTTTTGGTCGTAGCGGCGATGCCTATCAAAACGATAGCTGCCAAACTCAAAGCGGTGATAAAACGGTTCATATTCGTAGTTAATGTTTGAGAAGTCGTAACAGATTTGATAACGCAAAAATCGTGCAAAAAAATTTATCTGTATCGTCTTTATTTCTTCATCTGCTTCCGCAACTCTTCCAATTCTTTAAGTAAGTTTTCTGCTTTTTGGCGTTCAGCCTCTGCTTTTTGGCGTTCAGCTTCTGCTTTTTGGCGTTCAGCCTCTGCTTTTTGGCGTTCAGCTTCTGCTTTTTGGCGTTCAGTTTCTGTTTTTTGGCGTTCTAATTCTATTTCTTGCTCTTTGGCAGCTATTATGGAATAGAGTTTACCAGTAGCCCTCTCAAATGCTCTGTCAATTTCATCCTCTATATCCATGATATTTCTTATTTCCTCACTCGCTATGGCTCTTCCCAATCTAACGACCATTTTCTGAACTAAGGGGTCATTCAAATCTCCCTTGAAATCTAATAGGTGCTTATCTTCCGTCTTAAATTCAGAACTAAATATTTGCAATACTTTTTCCAGTTTTGTTCTCGATTTTCCTTCCAATAGTTTCAACTGTATCAAGTAAGAATCGTGTGTCAATAGCTCTACAAAATCCTCTTTGACATTTAAAAGCTCTTGGGTAATGACATCCCGATATTCCCTATTGATTTTTACGACAGCACTCTTGATGTTGTCTAAGGGAAATCCTAAAAAATAAATTGTGACAATCGGCAATGGAGCTTTTTTGGATTCTCCGTTGTCATCGAGTATTTCATCTTCTTTTTGGTAATTGTCGCCCAAATACCTTCTAAAGCGAATCGCATCAAAAGCCTGTTTGGCTTTTTGTAGTTCTATCAGGGCTTTTTTGTACTCACCTGATTGCGTTTTAATAATGGCTTTGAAATCAAATCTTAAAATACTGACGCCCGCCGCCGAGTTTTCAATAGTTGATTCTTGGGGCTTCAAGTCCAATCCGACCACTTCTTCTCCGAGGATGGTTGAGAGTAGTTCACGCGCGATTTCAATGTCTTCCAAAAGATACTTGAAAACCACATCGTATATGGGATTGGCGATGAGCATGGCTTGTTTACTTATTGGGCAAAATTACCAAATCAAAGCATATTTTACAACTCCATTGAGTGGTAGGAGCAGTTCTTGGCTACCGTTTTGCGTGCGTATAGTGGGTTTTATTTTGGGGTCTATTTGCAAATAAAACCGGTGATTGTCAATCGCATACAGTCCTTTTTCAACGACTGTAATGTTTTGGGCGGTGACAGCTTTCACGTATCCACTCGTACCGGTGAGTGTGCGGGTAAGGCTGCCATTTTCTGGCGCAATTTCATCTGTCATGTCGTCGTTTCCAACGCGGTACGTCACCGTTGGAATGCCTTTTTTGTTCAAACGATAGCCTTTGAATGAAATACTCGCCGACGAATCTGGCCAGGGGGCGTTGGCGTCGGCAAGCATGGCAAAATCAGATTGCCCTTTGGTGGTGATAGCGCCACTCATCGGCACCAGCAACTGCGGCTCGCCGCGTTCATACCACATATCGGTCGTGTTGGCAAAACCGCCTTTCCAAAACTGCAACAACGAGCCACGGTTGAGGTCGAGGCTGTAATGCACGCCCTCGGGTGTCCCAACCGAAAGGGCGTGAGTACGTTTGGTTTTTTCGCCTTCCATTTGGATAAACGAGCGCACCATCTCGGCTTGGCCGAGCGGTTTGACGGCAAGGACGGGGATAGGGTCGGGTTCGGGGAGCGAACTCGCCACGTGCAGCGGATACGGGCGCACACCTTGTGCCGATACAAACACCCCCAGTGCTTCTGACCGCCACGGGGTCTTATGATAGACCAAACGGAAAGGGTGCTTGCCTTGGTCTAACCGAAGGGTAGCAACGACGGGTTTTTGCAAAAACTCACTCCAACCCGACGGCAACACATTTTTACCATCAATGTCTAGCCACAAATGGCCTTTGTAGCGAAAATCAAAAGAATATTCCCCCGCTTTGACGGCGTCTATCATGCCCTCGTAAATCACGTAAAAATTCTTTTCACCTTGTCCCCATTCTTGGGTGAGGATGGTCGTGTTTTCTTTTTTGAGCAAATTTTTGGGGTTGATTTGCTCGGGTTTTTCGGCCCAGCCTTTGTAAAGTTCATAAGATAGATTGGTGAGCTGAACGGGGCGTTCGTCGCGGAGGAGTTGGTAGGCCACGTTAGTCACTGCCATCGTACCCGATTGTATTTCAAGCTGAACGTTGCCCTCAGGTTGGGTCGCTTTGCCCAGTACCAAGCTTTCCTGTACGAGATTGCCGTTGAGCTTCAACGCTTCGATTTGGGCAGAGGCTGTACGGCGCATCTGTATTTCTATACTTTGCCAAAGTCCCGGGGCTTTGCAAGCGTTTTGGAGCGGGGCGTTGGCTTCGATGCTGCCGCACACGCTCGCGTCGAGTTGTGAAGCGCGCCAGCTATCCGTGAGTTTGAGAGTGTGACCCGTGGGCAGTACCAGCGCCGCAGACGCGCCCGCCGAGAGCATAAAATCCATTTTGAGCCGTAAGTCGCCCGTTCCTACCAGCAGAACCGCCTTGGCACCACCGCTACCGAGCAAGATGTCATTGCCCGCCGTTGTTTTGACAAAAGAGGCTTTTTGGGGGTGCATCGTTACAGACTGCGCCGTTTTCCAGTCGCCCGTTTTTTGGAAGTCGCCAGCAGTTACGGCAGTCATTTGTTGGGCATGGCTCGAAAAAAACAAGCCGACTGTTCCCAAAAAACAGGCGGCTTGCGAAAGAAATTTTATTTTCATTTGGAAAGGAACATTTCAGATTTTCAGTTAGCATAAAAACCCAAATTTACTTCCTTTTTACTGTATTTTCGAGATTTTTTGCTCTCTCAATAAATCCTGTGTTGTGGCTTTCCTTCTTGATAATTGTAAGCAATGAATACACGAACCACTTCACTATTCGGGTGAGCCAGCATCTTCAACATTTGGTTCTTTGGTATCGAGGAGTGCGTTATCATCAGTGGCAACGTGCGCCCGAATTTTGGCTTCGAGTTCTTCGGCCAATTCGGGATTGTCTTTGAGTAAATCTTTGACGGCATCGCGGCCTTGACCGAGGCGATTGCCTCCGTAGCTAAACCAAGAGCCTGACTTTTTAACGATTTCGAGCTCGGTAGCCAAGTCAAGGATTTCGCCCACTTTGGAGATACCTTCACCGTACATGATGTCAAATTCGACGACTTTGAACGGTGGCGCGAGTTTGTTTTTGACCACTTTCACGCGGGTACGGTTGCCCGTGATGTTGTCGGCACTTTCTTTGATTTGACCCACTCGGCGAATATCCAAACGCACCGAACAATAATATTTGAGGGCATTACCACCCGTAGTTGTTTCAGGGTTGCCAAACATAACGCCGATTTTCTCGCGCAATTGGTTGATGAAAATACAGCAGCAGTTGGTTTTGTTGATAACCCCCGTGAGCTTGCGAAGTGCTTGCGACATAAGACGCGCCTGCAAGCCCATTTTGCTTTCGCCCATTTCGCCTTCGAGTTCGGCTTTGGGTACGAGTGCTGCCACGGAGTCAATCACGATGATGTCTATGGCACCCGAAGCGATGAGATGTTCGGCGATTTCAAGGGCTTGTTCGCCGTTGTCGGGCTGCGAGATAAGCAGATTTTGGGTGTCAATGCCGAGTTTTTGGGCATATACGCGGTCGAAGGCGTGTTCGGCGTCAATGAAGGCGGCCAATCCACCTGCTTTTTGGGCTTCGGCGATGCAGTGCATCGTGAGGGTGGTTTTACCCGATGATTCTGGGCCATAGACTTCTACGACACGTCCTTTTGGAACTCCCCCAATGCCGAGGGCCAAATCCAACCCAAGCGACCCCGTAGAGACCACTTCGACGTCCATTACTTTGCTGTCACTCAGACGCATTACCGTGCCTTTCCCGAAGGCTTTGTCCAATTTTTCGATGGTAGTTTGTAGGGCTTTTAACTTTTGTTCTTTGTTCTCTGCCATTGTGTTTAAGTGTGCTACGCACGGTTTGTAAGTAATTGATTATGAGATATTTGATTCAAGAAAAGTAATGCTTAAAAAAGCCTTTTCTTTCATCGTAAAGATACCGCCTTTTATCGAATCTTCCAAATTATCACCACGGTATTATGGATTTTATTGCGTACTTTTGCCCCGAAAAATCGAAAGCAAGTTCTTTTCCTTGCAGCTAAACTTCCCCGCTTGAATGTTAAGTAGAAGACATTTACGAATCAAGGTATTGCAGGCACTCTATGCGCTTGACGCCGCCCGCCAAGCCGACTATGAGCTGGCGCTCGACTTCATCACTGATGCTTTCAAGCCAGATCTCAACTCCATGACCCCCCAAGACCCCGTCAGGCTCGAAGGGATGCGCAAACTCTCCTCGCTGCTGCTGGAAGAAAACTACCGAAAAGGGGAAATTCCTCACGATGATACTCTTCCCACAGAGGCCATTGTAACGGCCAAAAACGCCTTGAAATACTTTCAGGATTTGTACAAAAAAGACCATCAGCGCGCGGCAAAACAAATCACTCCCGAAGTGGAAGCGATTTATGGCTCTTATTTACTGATGCTGCAGATTTTTGTCGAACTCTCCGATTTTTCCAAAACCGAGCGTGAACGTCAGTATGATGACCCCGATATGCCTTTTCCGCGCGTGTCGGGCTTTGACACCAATACCGTCGTGAAGGCCCTGCGTGAAAGTACCGACCTCCAAAACGAGTGGATTCGGCGAGGTGTGAGTTGGAGCAATGAGACCAACAATTTGGTACGTAAACTCTTCCGCGAAACGTTTCGCACCGACGAAACTTACCGCGCCTACGCATCGCGCAAAAATCACTCCGCCGCCGAAGACTTGGATTTGGTCATGTATGCCCTCAAAGAAGTGATTCTTAAACACGACGAAATCATCGCTTTTTTTGAATTGAAGGATTTGTATTGGAGCGAAAATGGGACTTTGGCCCGCAAAATGGCCTACAAAACCCTCAAATCGGCCATCGAACCATCGGGAGTAGTTCTTTCTCCCCTCACCGACGATTGGGAAGAAGACCGCTTTTTTATGGAAGAGCTTTTTGCACAGACCGTTGCCCGCAACGATGAATTGGAGCAAATTGTGGCCGAACCCCTCAAAAATTGGGACCCAAGCCGCTTGGCCGCAATGGATTATTTACTGATTAAGATGGGCGTGGCCGAGATGATGTCGTTTCCCGCCATCCCCGTCAAAGTAACAATCAACGAGGCCCTCGAACTTGCCAAAGAATATAGTACCCCAAAAAGTGCTAAATTTGTGAACGGAATCCTCGACTCGCTCTCGCGCAGCCTGACTCAATCGGGCAAAATCCGTAAAAGCGGCCGAGGCTTGCTGGACAATAAGTAGGCAGGGGCAGTAGGCAGTTCACGAATACACCGATAACAAATACTCCGATAACAGATAACGAATACTCCGATAACCATTAACAGATAACCACAAAGACATGAGTAGTTCATCCAAAACATTGATTGCATTTTTGGCAGGTGCCGCCACGGGCGCAGTACTCGGTATTTTGTACGCGCCCGACAAGGGCGAAGTGACCCGTGATAAATTGTCGTATCGCCTTTCCAAATACCGTGAGCAGCTCCAAGGGCTTATCTCCGACCTCATAGAAGGCAAAGACCTCCCCGAAAGTTTTGCGAAAGCCGAAGGCCAAAAGGTGGTAAACGACGCCCGCGAAAAAGCCGAACGTCTCCTGGAAGACGTGGATCGCCTTATGGCCCAAATCAAAGGCCAAGCAGCGTAATTGGTTAATTAGCAATTAAATAGTTCACAGCATTAATAAAAAAAATCATGAAAGGTTTTTGGGTATCCACTTTTGTTGCCAATATTTTGATGGGCTTGGTAGCAGTCCTGACGATGGGTTGTGGCAGCAACCAAGACCAGTCGGCTACGGGGAGTTTGGACGATAAGCTGCCCAAGATTGTGTTCAAAGAAGACATCAAAAATGTGGATTTCGGGACACTCAAGGAAGGCGACCAAGTAGAACGGCTGTTTCATTTTACCAACAAAGGCGATTTCCCGCTGATTATCAACAACGTAACGGCTTCTTGTGGCTGTACTATCCCCGAGTGGCCCCGCGACCCTATTGGCCCCAGCGAAGAAGGTACTATCAAAGTGCGCTTCAATAGCCGTGGCAAACAAGGGCCGCAGTTTAAAAGTGTAATGATTTATGCCAATACCAATCCCGCCGTCAATGAGATTCAGTTCAAAGCCGATGTAATTGCAAAAGCTGACTCGACAATCAATGGGAAGTAAAAAACATTCAAATTTTCAAAACCTAACACAAAATGCAAACGATTTTATTACAAGCACAGGGAAGCCAATCCGCCATGATTTATCAGTTATTGATGTGGGCGGGAATCATTGGGGTGTTTTATTTCTTCATGATTCGCCCTCAGCAGAAAAAACAAAAAGACCAAAAAGCGTTTTTGTCCGCCCTCAAAAAAGGCGACGAAGTAGTGACCATCGGAGGGCTACACGCCACGGTGGTATCTGTCTATGAATCTACCGTGACGGTAGAAGTAGAAAAAGGCATCAAACTCAAATTTGACAAGTCGGCGATTTCGCGCAAGTCAGATACGCCAGCCGCAGCTTAACGTGTTTCTCTCACGATTCACTAAAAAACGATAAACGTATAGCATGCGCTCCAATCCTTCGCGTACCCGTGTGCTGTTGCTGAGTCTTTTGGCCGCAGCGGTGATTTGGTTGTTCAACGAACTCAACAAAGAGGGCTATACCCTCCAAGTGCGTTATCCTATTCAGCTCACCTACAACGACTCGGTGTATGTGCCACTTACACCCCTCCCCAAAAGCGTGACCGCCACGCTCATTGGAAATGGCTGGGCTTTGCTCCGCAAAACGCTCTCATTTACGGTAGCACCCGTGGCTTTTGAGATTGCTAATCCACTGGTTACAAGAACTTTGGATGCGTCAATGTTGTCTTCTGTCATGAGTCAGCAAGTGCGCGATGTCCAAATCCGCAACGTGGCTGCCGATACCAACATGATTGATTTTGACGAACGCCAAATCAAAACCTGCGTACTCATGGCCGACAGCACTGACATAGACTTGGCCCCTAACTTCGTGATTTCGAGTCTTATCAATCTCACGCCTCGTACTGTGACTTTTGACGGGCCGTCGCTGTTGGTCAACGACATCGCCGATACGATTCGGGTCAAAGTACCTGCTAAAAAAATTCGAGGCAATTACGACGAAGAACTGCGGATTCCGTACCCACAGTCTATGTTGGTCAAACCCAGTGTCGAAAAAGTATTTGTGAGTTTTGAAGTAGCCGAACTCCTCCGAAAAGTACCCAGCAAAACCGACACAAAGGCCGCAAAATAATACTGACTATGCCTCTCCAAATTGGTGTTACGGGTGGAATAGGTGCTGGCAAAAGTGTGGTTTGTCAGATATTCGGGGCTTTGGGAATACCCATCTACTCAGCCGACGACCGCGCTAAGTGGCTTCTCAACCACGATACTGTGCTCAAAACTGCCGTGTTGGGTTTGTTGGGCAGCAATGCCTACCAAGAAAATGGCATCTATAATCGTGCTTGGGTAGCAAGCCAAGTATTTCACCAGCCTGCTTTGCTTCAACAACTCAACGCGCTCGTACACCCACGGGTACGCCAAGACACCCAACAGTGGATTCAAACCCACCAAAACGCTCCCTATCTCATCAAAGAAGCAGCTATCATGGCCAAAGCGGAGGCCAACAACGGATTGGATAAGGTCATACTCGTTCAGGCACCCGTAGCCCTGCGTGTCTCCCGTACCAAGCAACGCGACCCCCACCGTACCGAAACCGAAATCAAAGACATCACGGCCCGGCAAATGCCCGACGATGAGCGACTCAAAATCGCCGATTTTGTGGTTTATAACGACGAAACCCAACTACTGATTCCGCAAGTGTGGCAGTTGCACCAGCTTTTTTTAACAAATGACTAACATCAAACTCTTTCTGACCGACGTAGATGGCGTTTTGACCGACGGTAGCATGTACTATACCGAAAACGGCGACGAGTTCAAGCGTTTTCATACCCACGATGGCATGGCGTTTGAGTTGTTGCGAAACGCTGGCATCAAAACGGGCATCATCACCTCCGAAAATACCCAAATCGTGGCCCGTCGCGCTGCCAAAATCAAAGCAGATTTTCTTTACCAAGGCCACCGCAATGGCGGCAAACTCGCCGCAGCGCGCGAGATTTGTACTCGCCTCGGCATCAGTCTCCAAGAAGTAGCCTACATCGGCGACGACATCAATTGCCTCGAACTACTCCAAGCCGTAGGCGTAGCGGCCTGCCCTGCCAATGCCGTGACAGCCGTCAAAAATATCGAAAACATCATTTGGCTCGAAAAACGCGGCGGTGAAGGCGCCGTGAGAGAATTCGTGGAAATGATTTTAAATCCCTTGCCCCCTAAGATATGACCACCATCATAGATACGTTTCTGTTTAGTGAACCGCACGAAAAAGAATCCCTGCTTATCAAATTGATACTGGGCGGCGATTTTATCACGGAATGGATTATTGTTGAAAACGAATATACTTTTCAAGGAGAATACAAGGGCGTGTTTGCCCAACAAGTACTTGACGGTGACGAGCGTTTTGCCCCTTTTCGAGACCGAATCCACGTCATTTCGGCCAGTATGAAGCACCCGCCGATTGACTACAACAGAAAGGACATTGATACCCAGGGCATGGACTCTGAGCGGCGCCAACGCTCCCTCGCGCAAAACTACATCCTCTCCAAATACCCCGACACTACTTGGGTGTTGCTCTCCGACGCCGACGAAGCCCTCGACCTCACTTCTTTTGCCGACAACTTGGTTTTTTTGGAAACTAAACTCAAAACCGCCCAAAATGGCATGGTGCA
>JALOLW010000087.1 GCA_025455795.1 Spirosomataceae bacterium | reverse complement strand
GAAAAATTTGTGCCGTTGGTCAAAATTTGCAAAGAATACGGTACTGCCATGCGGATTGGCACCAATCACGGCTCCCTCTCCGACCGCATCATGAGCCGCTACGGCGACTCGCCGCTCGGCATGGTAGAGTCGGCATTGGAGTTTTTGCGGATTTGTGAAGACGAAAACTATTACAACATCGTGCTTTCGATGAAGTCGAGCAACCCGCTTGTGATGGTGGAAGCGTACCGCCTGCTCGTCAATCGCCTCGATGCCGAAGGACTGAAGCCCTATCCGCTCCACCTCGGCGTGACCGAAGCGGGCGAAGGCGAGGACGGACGTATTAAGTCAGCAGTGGGCATTGGGACTCTTTTAGAAGATGGCATCGGCGATACCGTGCGCGTGTCGCTTACCGAAGACCCAGAGTTTGAAGCGCCCGTGGCCAAAGCCCTCGTGGACCGCTACAACCACCGCGCTCAAGAGGCCGCCCCGATTCGCCCCGTGGACGTATCACCCATCAATCCGTTTCAATACAGCCGCCGCAAAACCCGCGAAACCTACAATTTTGGGGGGAGCAACGTGCCACGTGTCATCGCCGATTTTTCGCAGATAGTGGTCGAAAAATACGAAGATTTGCGGAGCGTGGGGCATTTTTATCTGCCCGTACCCGACAAGTGGAAGATGAACGACCTCGGCACTGATTTTATTTATACGGGCAGCCGTCCCGTGCCGTTTATGCTGCCGATGGGATTGAAAGAAATCGTGGACTATGCCGTTTGGCAAAACCTCCCCAGCCAAGAACACAAGTTCCCGCTTTTGACGGCAGAACAATGGGAAAATGCCACGACAAAAAGCGAAATTTTGAACATCGTCAAGATACAAACGAATCAAACCTTCAAACTTTCAAACTTCTCAAACGCGGTGCTGTTGCTCGAAACCGACAACGCCCACGCCATGCCCGAAATGCGGCGATGGATGATGGATTTGGTGGCCAAAGGGGTTGATTGTCCCGTGATTATCCACCGTACTTACGACATTACCGCCCTTGATGAGTTTTCGCTCTATGCCGCTACCGACGGCGGAGGATTGCTCGTGGATGGCCTCGGCGACGGCCTCATGCTGTCGGCGGTGACGGACGAAACTACCACCAACGACGAGCGACTGGAACGCGCCAAAAGTCAAAACAGCATTGCTTTTGGGATTTTGCAAGCCGCCCGCACGCGCATGTCCAAAACCGAGTACATTTCGTGTCCATCGTGTGGGCGTACACTGTTTGATTTGCAAGAAACCACCGCCATGATTCGCAAACGCACCGACCATCTCAAAGGCGTCAAAATCGGTATCATGGGCTGTATCGTGAACGGCCCTGGCGAAATGGCCGATGCAGATTATGGCTACGTGGGCATCGGTAAAGACAAAATCGCGCTGTATCGCGGGCAGCAAGTCATCAAAAAATCTGTCCCCGCCGACAGTGCCGTGGATGAACTCATTCACTTGATTGTAGAAGACGGCAAATGGTTTGAGCCAGAAGCGATTGAATCCTAAGTTGGTAATAGTACACTGATTTGATTATTTTTGGACTGAAAACAACGATTAAATATGAGCAATGTACAGGACATCGAAGCGGCTATCAAGCGGTTATCCTCAGAAGAACTCAATGAGTTATCTTCTTGGTTTGAAATGTATCAAGCGAAGCAATGGGACGAAAAGATAACACAAGATTTAGCCAATGGCAAACTCAACAATTTAATATTGAAAGCTAAAAATGCTTATCAGCAAGGGAGTGTAAAAGAAATATGAAGCATTACACAACCCTTGATTTTTGGGAGTCATACAATAAACTACCCATCTCAGTCCAAAAATTAGCTGATAAAAACTACGAATTACTGAAGCAAAATCCTAAGCACCCGTCACTCCATTTTAAAAAGATAGGCGAGTTGTGGTCTGTAAGAGTGGGGTTAAATTATCGCGCATTAGGAGTAGAACAAATAGACTCCGTTATTTGGTTTTGGATAGGGTCACATTCTGATTACGATAAACTAATAGAATCACAATGAAAAAACTATTGAATTTCTTGAATTTAGGCGAAGTGTTTGGATACTTTGTGCGGGTATTTCAGAAACCTGACCCATCCCGCCCCAATTCTTCTTACCTACGCATGATGCACGGCATCAATCGCATCTCAATCCTCATGTTTTTGTTTTGTTTGGGCGTGATGTTGTACCGCTTTTTGACCCGCTGATGAACGTCGAGTCTTTCCAATCTTACTGCCTCGCCAAAGTAGGCGTGACTGAGGAGTTTCCCTTTGGCGACGAAACAATGGTCTATAAAGTGATGGGGAAAGTATTTGCGTTGGCATCGCTCGATACGACACCCTTTCGCTTTAATCTTAAATGCGACCCTGAACTTGCTCTCCAACTCCGCGAGGAATACGATGCCGTACTGCCAGGCTACCATATGAACAAAAAACACTGGAATACGGTGCTTGCCGACGGCTCCATCAAAGACCAAATCCTCCGACAATGGATAGACCATTCTTACGACTTGGTGACGGCGTCTTTGCCCAAAAATAAACGGCCTTTGTAAGCATCAAAAAGTGCTTTTTTAGCGCAGAAATGCACTTTTTGATAAAAAAATCTAACTTTTTTCTAAAAAATAAAATAAAGTTAAGTCGCTGTAAATCAAATGCTTGACTTCTTTTGGTTAAAATATTTAAAGTAATTGTACTTTTACCATCATTTTTTTCACTTTTTTTTGTTGCATTTCCGTGGATAATTCTTAAATTTCGCCCAATTGACGCTGTTTAAGGCGTTTTTTAGACTAATTTTAATTCACAAAAACCTAAAAAATCATGGCAAGATTTGATGAAGTAAAAGACCTCGTAATGGGCCTCGAAGGTGACTTCGACAAGTTCTACAACAAGGGTAACCAAGCAGCCGGCACGCGCGTACGCAAGGGCATGCAAGACCTCAAGACATTGTCTCAGGTGATTCGCTCTGAAGTACAAAACATGAAAAACGAAAAGTAGTATCTCCGACACTACCTAAGAGAAACAAAGAGCGGGCTTGGCAATGTGCCAAGCCCGCTCGCGTTTGAAGGCAGTGCCCAATTAAGAATTCATCTTATCGGCAATCTTCATGGCCACGCCCATATCGCCTTTGACTTTGAGTTTGCCCGACATAAACGCCATCATGGGGTTCATGTCGCCGTTGAGCATATCAACGGCGTCGCTGAGTGACATATTGAGGGTGCAGTCGGTGTCAGCGTCAACGTTGGAAACTACATTGGGAACTTTGGTCGCATCTACCACTACCACGCCTTCATCGGTGGCAAATTTGAAGGAAGCCCCCAAGCCGCTATCCGTACCTACCAATGCTTGAACACGCTCTGTGAATGATTGTAAATTCATCGTAATTTTGGTTGTTAGTTTGAAAAATCTGAATTTGGAGGCAAATTACGGTGTCACATATCAATATCCCTATTTTTTATGAAAAAAATCTCATTGACCATCGTCGCTATCTTGGTAAGCATAGGCTGTTTTGCCCAAAAAACCATCATCAAAACCGACCAAGCCCCCGTGCCTATTGCCCCGTATAGCCAAGCCGTAGAAGCCAACGGGATGATTTTTGTGGCAGGTCAAGTGGGCTTAGATCCCAAAACGCGGCAGTTGGTAGCTGGAGGTTTTGAGGCGGAGGCCACCCAAGTGATGGAAAACATCAAAGCGATATTGACCGCCGCCAACCTCAGCATGAGCGACATTGTCAATACCACCATTTATTTGAAAGACATCGCCAATTTTGGCAAAATTAACGACATCTACGGCAAATATTTCACAGGCAACTACCCCGCTCGCACTACCGTCGGCGTGGCCAATCTTCCAGCGAGTGCCAGTGTCGAAATCGCTGTCATCGCTGTGCGCGGCCCCAAAAGAAAATAAAGGTCGTTTTACTCGTCGTCGTTTCGGCGTTTTTGGTCACGCTCTTTGATGGTTTCGCGCTTGTCGTAGAGTTTTTTGCCTTTGGCCAACGCCACTTCTATTTTTGCCAAGCCGTTGTCGTTGATAAACAGCCGCGTCGGAATAATGGTCAAACCCTGGTCTTTGAGCTTGACAAGCAGGCGTTTGAGCTCGCGCCTCGTCAGGAGTAACTTGCGGTCGCGGGTGGGATTATGGTTGGCGTAAGTACCTTTTTCGTAGGGCGAGATGTGCAGATGATGCACGATGAGTTCGTCGTCTTGAAAAAAACAGTACGCATCGGTCAGATTGACCTTGCCGTCGCGGATAGACTTGATTTCGGTGCCAGTCAAGACAATGCCCGCCGTGTATGTTTCCAAAAAGAAGTACTCAAACGACGCCCTCCGATTGGAAATATCTATGTTTTTGGATTTGCTCACGTTCAATCAATCGAATGTTGAAAAAATAGGACTGCAAAGATGTTGGAAATAGTTGAGCTTTGAAACTACCGACCTCCATTCTGGGTTATGATGCTGAAATGTCCCGTTTTTTAGCCTAGCCCATGTCCACCACCACACTCTCTCCCCACTGGCATTTTGACAACAGCTACGCCACATTGCCCGAAGGTTTTTTTAGTCCGCAGCCGCCCGTGGCGGTAGCCGCACCGCAGTTGGTGGTACTAAACCACGCTTTGGCCGAACAACTGGGGCTTGATTTTTCGGGAAGTGATACCGCCACGCTTTCGGCTATTTTTGGGGGCAATACCCTCCCCACGGGTGCCAAGCCAATTGCCCAAGCCTACGCAGGGCATCAATTTGGCAACTTTACGATGCTCGGCGACGGTCGGGCCGTGCTGCTGGGCGAACATCTTACGCCCCGTGGCCAACGCTTTGATATTCAGCTCAAAGGCTCAGGCCAAACGCCCTATTCACGGCGCGGCGACGGTCGTGCTACGCTCTCGGCCATGCTGCGCGAGTACATCATCAGCGAGGCCATGCACCACTTGGGCATTCGCACGTCGCGGAGTTTGGCGGTGGCTGTCACGGGTGAGCGTGTGTATCGGGAGCGTGTGCAAGCGGGCGCGGTGCTGACGCGCGTGGCGAGTAGTCACATTCGGGTTGGTACGTTTGAGTACGCGCGGCAATTTTTGAGCGACGAAGACCTGCAAACATTCACGGATTACGTCATTAAACGGCACTACGAAGGGCTGCAAAATACCCAAAACGCCGCCCTCGAATTGCTCCGCCAAGTGATACACCGCCAAACAGACTTGGTAGCCGACTGGCTCCGCGTGGGTTTTATTCACGGCGTAATGAACACCGACAACATGAGCATTGCGGGCGAAACGATTGACTATGGCCCTTGCGCGTTTATGAACCAGTACGACCCTCAAACGGTGTTTAGCTCTATTGACACCTACGGGCGGTATGCGTTTGGCAATCAGCCCAAAATAGCGCATTGGAACTTGGCCGTTTTTGCGGGTACGCTCCTGCCCCTCATTGACCCCGACCCCGAAAAAGCCACCCAACTGGCGCAGGAAGTGGTCAATACGTTTCCTGCGATTTTTAAGCAAAAATGGTTGAAAATGATGGCCGCCAAGTTGGGCATTGCCGATGTCAGAGAAGAAGACAGAGCACTCATTGACAGCTTATTGGAGTGGATGCAAGCCTATAAAGCCGACTACACCAACACTTTTTGGCACCTCAGCACCGACCATTGGACTCCAACCGACCACTACGCCACTGCCTCGTTTGCTGAATGGCACGGCCAATGGCAGCAGCGCGTGGCCCAAGCCGAAGGCGGCATGGCGGCGGCTAAAAAGTTGATGCAAACCCAAAACCCCGCGTTTATACCGCGCAATCATTTGGTAGAAGAAGCCCTCGAACAAGCCACTCGCTACGACTTTGCTAAATTTGAAACACTCATGCAAGTACTCTCAAATCCTTACCACTACCGCCCCGAATACGCCTCATACCAACTGCCCCCACCGCCCCAAACCGACGAAATGTATCAGACTTTTTGCGGTACATAGATTGTAGATGACTAACGTTTGAAACGCGCCCTTGACGCACTTCTTTACCTCAATAACGTTGTGTTGGAGTGATTTAGTCGCGGTAGCCGAGGCGGTAGTTTAGGCCCAAAGACATAAAATAGGGGCTACCGAGGCTCAACTCGCCGTTGATGCCGAGGTTTTCGGTGACGTAGCCTCTCAGTCCAAAAGCAATGAGTTGTGCTTGAACTGCCGCCCAACCTACGCCCAAATCACGCCCCAAAATCCTGCGCCAGAGGCCGTTGCCTCCTACCGACCGCAGAATAGGCTCTATCTTGTCATCGGCCAAACTTGAATTGATACCCACCCCCCAAATGCCCGCGCCTACGCGCACGCCTGAGTACATATCAAGGCGATTGGCGTTGCCATAATGAAACAACGCCCGCACACCGATGGTCGTGCGAGAAACGCCCACCGTCAAATTGCCAAGGTTTTGGGTGCGTTGATAAGTGACATCGTTGAGGGTGGCATTGACTTTATTGAAACTCACCGCTCCACCCACCGAAAACCACTTGGTGATGCCGTAGTCGTAGGCCACTTGAATTTGGGGGACATTGCGGGCGGTGCCAGAAGAAAATCGCACCGTAGTGTCAATCGAAGACCCTTGCAGATTTCCTCTAAAAAACGAAAACAAACTCACTCCCGACTGTGCGCTTACTACGTGGTGGTAGTCTTCGTTTTGGGCAAGAGCAGTAGGTGCGAAAATCTGTAAAATAATAAAAGACAAAAGAGGGACTTTCAGTAAGTTGAGAGCAATAAATGGCTGTTTTGACTTATATTCGTACATGACAAGTGTTTTAAAGTCTTCCATTTTTCTTCAAAATTTCTTCAATCTTTGCCATGGATTCGCCCGAAATGACCCGAATAAGGTCGAGGCTAATTTCATTGTCAAAGGCATTTAAAATGGTTTTCTCGATGCCCTTCTCAATACCTTCGGCACGACCTTTTTCAATGCCTTTTTCAATACCTTTCTCAATACCTTTCTCAATGCCTTCGGCGATACCCCGCTGGAAGCCTTCTTGTATTAATTCGTCATAGATGCTCATAACTTTATCAGGAAAAGGAGTTGGCAATATTTTGATAGATTCTTCGAGACGAACTTTACTCAAAAGCCCATTCTGAATCATATAAACAAAGATAAAATCTGTCGGGTTCAAATCCAAATATGGATTCAAACTCCTCAAAATGTTGGTGATACTGTTATTGAGCTTTTCAGGGTCAAAATAATTTTGTTGAAGCATCAATGCAGCCCTCAAAAGGCCGTGTTTAAGGCTCAAAATCTCCTCTTGGCTTAGTTCGTTTAGGTTGATAAATGTAGTTTCGTAATTTGGGATATAAGGCTGCAATGGCGTTGGAAGTTGCTCAAAATGTTGCTTTATAGACTTAAATGCCCACTTTTCCTGCCCATGATAATACAAAATGGGTACTATCAATTCTAATCCTTGTTTGTTTTTTAACTGCGTCTGATAGCCTAATGCAACGTATTCGAGCATTTGGAATGCGACATTACCGTCGGGGTAACTTTTATGTTCGAGCAGCAGGCACACTCTCATGGCTTCGTTGTCGTGAGTGGCAATTCGCCAAACCATGTAAAAAAGCCTCGGCAACATCTTTGTTGGAGAGCAATTCCTTCACAAACTTGTCGTGGATATTGTTGTAGCGTTTAGGCATAATGTCCTTATGATAAGTTACAATTTCTCAAAGATAGTGTTCTTGGAGTTCGAGGGTGAGCAATCGCATCGTTTCCTGCATTTTGGAGGGGCTTTGGATACGTACAAACCGCCCGTAGGAGAGCAGCCAACGCCCCATGCCTTCGTAGGAATTGGTCGTAAAACGCATCGTGACGCCTTCTTCGCTACTTTCTTGGGATATAAAGCCATAACGGTATTTTTCACGCTCCATAAACGATGCCACGATACGCTCCACCACTACCACTACTTCTTCCAAATTTTCCTGCGTGCGTAGCCGTGAGAGGTAGGCTTGGAGCGTGAGCAGATTTTGTTTGGGGAAAAATCTTTCGGTATTGGTCAGGTGATGGATACGGTCAATGCGAAAGTCGCGGTAGTCTTGGCGCAAGCGACAAAAAGCTATCAAGTGCCAATGGTCGCTGTAATGCACGATACCGATTGGCTCCAGCTCGCGCACCGTAGGCTCACCCCGCATGGCCGAAGTGTATTGGATAGTCAGCACCTGTTGCTTTACGATGGCCTGTTGAATTTGATTCATCACATTGTCGGCAAAAACCGTATCGCCGCCGCGTCTTAGCACAGCCACGCGGCTGTCCAAGTCGTCGAGGTGTTCTTTGTCGTGGCGTTTGAGTACGGCTTTGATTTTATAAAGTGCTGATTCGTAGCCTTGTCGCACGGAGTCGTCGGCCATCTTAGCCACGAGTTTTGCCCCAAAAAGCATGGCACTTGCTTCTTCGGTCGTAAACATGACGGGGGGCAGGTGGTAGTCTTCCAAAAAATAACCAATGCCTGCTTCGGCACCGATGGGTACACCCGCTTCTTCGAGCGAGCGGATGTCGCGGTAGATGGTGCGCAGGCTTACGCCAAAGCGGTCGGCGATTTCTTGGGCTTTTACTACGCGCTTCGATTGAAGCTGAATCAAAATGGCAGTAAGGCGGTCGAGGCGGTTCATCGAGAGTGATTATTTCACCTCAAAGTTATGTTTTTCGTCGAAAACTGTGATGAAAAGTGGGTATTCATCGCCGAGTTTGTTGTAGTCCGCCGATTTTTTGTCAAGCCGATTTTTGGTCACCTGAGCGTGGAGCGTGAGTTTTTGTTTTTGGGTGGGCGTGTATTTGAGTTCAAAAGTTCGTGCTTCTTTGGGATTTAAGTTATTGTCTGACAGTTTTTTAGCCGTAGGCCACCATTCCCATTTTTCGCCGATGCGGTCGTTTTTTTGCGCCACGATTTTGCCTTGTTCATCCATTAATACCAACGAAATCCCATAAAAACGCTCTGGGTCGCCCGAGGGTAAGCGGTGGCCTGCATATTCGTTTTTGAGGGTGATTTGATACGCTATTTCTTGCCCTGTTTTGTAGGTTTTTTGGAGTTTGGAAGGCGCAAAAGTCATGCCATTGAGCCCTTTGGTTTTGGCCCCTTTTCGTTTCGGAATCCCCGACCCCGCAAAATAATGCAAGTGACTGAGGCGTTTGCCAAACCCCTTCACAATCTCGCGTTCAATAGGCTCTAAATGACAACTGACGCAGGTTTTTTGGCCGTAGTACGGGCCTGCTTTCCACTCATCGCCCGTCTCAAAAGTACACACGAGCGTAGGCGTAACGACGGCGTTGGCATTGTGACAAGAGATACAAAGTTTTTCGGACAAAAACACGGGGTCTTTCTTCGTGGCATGGGGGGCTTTGGTACTGCCTATGGTACCAATCACGACGTTGTCGCGCACATGGCAACTCGCGCAGTTGATGCCTTCTTGCTGTAAGTCACGGTCAAAATGGGGGTTTTTGGTTTTGATGGGCTGATAAATATCGCCTTCGACCAAGCCCGTTACGATAAATTCTTGTTGGTTTTGGAGCGGTATGTGGCAGTTGATGCACAGATAGGGACTGGATTCTTTTTTCAGTTCCGCCTGAAATTGCAAGTCAGTCCAGGCGTGGGCGTGGGTGGAGTGCTGCCACTCTTTGTAATGCTGCTGGTGGCAAGCCCCACATTGCGCCGCACTCAGCGACGCCAATCCTTTCGGGATTTGCTGGTGTGGCACGGCCTTTTCCCAAGTTTTGGTGAGCGGCTTGACTTCTTTTTCGGTGGCGATTTGCCACACTTGCCAAGTGATAATGCCCACAAAAACGGGCAAAGCGATGTAGAGGAAGCGTTTTTTTGGCATGGGTCAAACCAGCATTTAGATAGAAAAACGACGGTGTTGGTCACTTCAAATTTTTCCTGCGGTGGCGTTGAAAATCCTCCAACACAAACCCGCCGAGTCCTTGAAGGTTGCTGTAATAGGCGCGGCCATTGTTGACGCGCGTAAACTCCTGCACAAACTGCTTCAAGTAGGGGTCAGAAGCAATCATAAAAGTTGTGATGGGAATATCTAAACGGCGGCACTGGGCGGCCAAAGTGAGGGTTTTGGTCACAATCTTACGGTCGAGGCCGAAGCTGTTTTTGTAATAACGGATGCCTTCTTTGAGACAGGTAGGTTTCCCGTCGGTAATCATGAAGATTTGTTTGTTTTTGGTCTTGCGGCGGCGGAGCAAGTCCATCGCCAGTTCCAAGCCCGCCACGGTATTGGTGTGATACGGCCCCACTTCGAGATAGGGCAGGTCTTTGATTTGGATTTGCCAAGCATCATTGCCAAACACAATGATGTCGAGCATATCTTTGGGGTATTTGGTCTTGATGAGTTCTGACATGGCCAGTGCGACTTTCTTGGCAGGGGTAATGCGGTCTTCGCCGTAGAGAATCATCGAGTGACTCACGTCAATCATCAATACCGTAGCAGTGTTGGTTTTTTGCTCGCGTTCAACCACTTCGAGGTCGTTTTCCAACAAATAAAAGTCATCGGTGCCGTGGTTAATTTGAGCGTTTTTGATGGACTCGGTCATGGAGATTTGTTCGAGCGTATCGCCAAACTGAAAGTTGCGCACATCGCTGCTGAGTTCATCGCCTACGCCTGTGTAAGGGGTGCGGTGGTTGCCGCCCGATTTGGAGCGTTTGAGTTTGCCAAAAATCTCTTCCAACGCGCTTCTTCGGATGCTACGCTCGCTTTTGGGGGTCATGCTGATTTGTCCCTCTTGGTTTTCTTCGGTGATGTAGCCCTTGCGTTTGAGGTCTTCAAA
>JALOLW010000086.1 GCA_025455795.1 Spirosomataceae bacterium | reverse complement strand
TTTTTGAAACGCAAAAGTAAATCGAAAAGTTGGTTTGACAAGAATAGAGTTCAACAACATTTACCATACTTTTGACGTTTAGACAAAACATTCCAAATCTTGGATATTTAGAATGTTTCATCGCCATCGTAAATTCACCCCGTGCGTTTCTTTACCTTCATATTTGTTTTTTTCGCGTTTACGGCTCACGCCCAAAAGGGCTACTTGATTGGCAAGGTACTCGACCAAGCTACGAAGCAGGGCATTGAACTGGCTTCGGTGACCAATCTCAACTCCAAAGAACTCACCCGCACCAACAAGCAAGGCGTGTTTTTTATCACAGTGGCCTCCAACGACTCGGTGGAGATTTTTAGCCCTACCCACGGGCGGGCGGTGGTGCAGTGGGACGGCAAAACCGAGGAAACGACCGTATTGATGAAAAGACTCGACAAAGCGATTCAGATGCAAGAAGTGAAAGTGGTGTCTAAACGCGAACAACAACTCAAAAAAGAAATAGCGCAAGTATTGGCCGAACCCGAAGCCCGCAAAAACCTGTCGTTTGGCGAAGCGGCGGCATTGGCACAGTCGCCCATCACGTTGTTGTATGAGTTGTTTAGCAAATCGGCCCGCGAAGACCGCAAAGTGGCGATGCTCATGCAAGAAAAACGCCGCCGCGAGTTGGCCCACTATCGCTTCGGAATGGTGGCAGGACAAGCCACCGAACTCAGCGGCGACGGCTTAGAGCGGTTTCGTCGTTTTTGTGATTTGTCAGAAGAGTTTTTGTTGTTGTCGTCTGATTATGAACTCACTTACGAAATCTTGCAATGTTGGAATGTTTATAAAAGATATAAAAAATAAGCCAAAAAATTTGTAGAATTGCCCAAATCTTGCGAGTATTCGGTAAAATAAATAGCATAATCCTTTTATTACTCTAAAACCCGTTCAAATCATGAGTGCATTTGCAGAAGTAATGGAAAAGTGTGTCGCACAGGCAAACGACCTTGGACTTGGTCTTGATGAAGCGCTGATTACCGCCGTAGCCAAAGGCTTGGGTCCTTCGATTTACAACCAAGATTCGTCTTTGGTGGCTTGCAGCGACCAAGAAGAACTGGACCGTGTCAAAAACAATTTTTTGATTGCTAAACTTGGCCTTACTGACGGCCCCGAATTGAGCGCGGCGTTGGCGGGCGTGTGCGCCCAAATGAGTGCTGCCACGCGCAAGCAGCGCGTTATTTTTTACTCGCTATTGGTCAAACATTTTGGCAAAGAAGCCATGTACGCTTAGGCAAATTGGCCATCTATGCAGCGCACCTTGTCTGTCTCTGACGAGGTGCGTTTTTTTTGAAGAAAAAGTATTTTTGGAGAAAAAATAAACTCTCGCGCAACCGAACTGTTATACTATACGTAAATACGCTTGTAAACAAACAACTTTTGAAACATGGAACAAAAAGCAATGAAACGCGGTGAATTTTTGCGCGAACTTGGCCTAAGCAGTGGCGCACTGATGGCCTTTTACTGTCTTGGTACGACGATGACCGCCTGTAGCACGGGCGAAGAACCCGCTCCTACACCTACCAATCCTACCAATCCGTCGGGGCCGACAGGGCTGACGGGCAACGCCGACTCGGCCAAAGGGAAGATTGATTTTGCGCTTGATTTGACGGCAAGTGCCTACTCAAAGCTGAAAAATCAAGGGGAATTTGTCATCGAAGGTAGTGTGATGGTAGCCAACGCCAAAGGTACTTTTGTGGCTCTTTCCAAAGCCTGTACGCACCAAGGAACTACGGTGGTCTATCGGCCTAATCAAAACGACGTTTTTTGTAGCAACCACGGCTCGGTCTTTTCTACGGCAGGTGCGGTAGTGATGGGTCCTGCTACCAAAGCCCTCACAATGTATGCCGCCACCCTCGATGGCAATAAGCTGACTATCAAAGAATAATACACGTATGAATCGCTACCTTCCTCTCTCCCTTTTTTTTCTGACCCTCGCCTCCTGTGCGTGGGCGCAAGATGATTTGTCAAAACTGCTCGACCAAGAAGCACCCAAGACCAAAAATTACGCAGCGGCTACTTTCAAAGGCACGCGCATCATCAATAGCCACTCGGTCGAAACCGTCAAAGCCAAACATATGGATTTTTTGATTCAACACCGCTTTGGCCCGCTCAATGACATGGATAATTTTTTTGGTTTGGATATCGCTACCCTGCGCTTAGGTTTTGAGTTTGGTATCACCGACCGCCTCATGCTCGGCATTGGCCGTACCAATGTGCAGAAAGCAGTAGATATTTTTGGCAAATACCGCCTGCTGCGTCAAGCCGCCGATGGCAGTCCCGTGTCGGTGACGGTGTTTGGGAGTGCCGTCAACAAAACCATTGACGAAGGCGTGAGCGTTTCGTTTCAAAATCGCCTTACTTATTGCTCTCAACTCTTGATAGCCCGCAAGTTCAGTGATGATTTCTCGCTCCAAATCAGCCCTACGTTTTTGTACCGCAACCGCCCCGAAGCCGTGGGCGACACCCGCGCACTTTTTGCGGTAGGCGTGGGGGGGCGTTACAAACTCAGCAAACGCATCTCTATCAATGCCGATTATTACTGGACTGCCCGCGATGGCAATGCTTTCAAAGACCGTTTTGGCAGTGCCGTCACTTACCACAACGCTCTTGCGCTTGGGGTGGACATCGAAACGGGCGGTCACGTCTTTCAGATGCACTTCACCAACGCGATGGGGATGAACGAAAAGCAGTTTATTGGTGAAACCACCAGCAGTTGGGGCGACGGCGCGGTGCGTTATGGTTTCAACATTTCTCGCACGTTTAGCTTCGACCGTCGGGCCAGAAGCATGGATAAACCGAACTAAACAATCCAACAACATGAAAAAACTAATCATAATGACTGCCCTTTGGGGCAGTGCAGTGGCAACTTTTGCCCAAAACCTCTATTCGACCAACAACGGTGAAACGAGTTTTTTCTCCGAAACACCCGTCGAAAACATTACCGCCGTCAATAAAACAGGACAGGCGATTCTCAACACGGCCAACGGTGACTTGGTGGTGCAGATGAACATCAAACAGTTTGATTTTCCGAACAAACTCATGCAGGAACACTTCAACGAAAACTACATGGAGTCGGACAAGTACCCCAAGGCAGTTTTCAAAGGAAAGCTCAATGAAACCGTTGATTTTTCCAAAAACGGCACGTTTGATGTCTCTGCCACGGGGGACTTTACGGTGCATGGCGTGACAAAAAAGCGGACAATCAAAGGTAAACTGACGGTCAATCAAGGTAAAATAGACCTCGTGACTGACTTTGACGTAGCTCTTACCGACCACAACATCGAAGTGCCAAAAATTGTGTTTGTCAAAATCGCCCAAGTCATTAAGGTCAAAAACAAGTATTCGCTCGCGCCCTACGTGGCCAAGAAATAATCTACGTTTTCCAACGGATAAAGCGGTACGGGCCGCAGGCGATAGTCGAGTTGTTGTACGTCAATGTTGGTAACTCCTGCCGATAGAACGTTGAGGGTGAGGCGGTTGTAGCGAAGAAAGAAATAGCGAAACGGAAAAAGATTTTTGACCACAACCACGTCGGCTTTCCAAAGATTCAAGCCCGCGTCTTTGTAAAATTGGGGTTTCATCACGGGGTTGGGATGCTCGGTCACGACGACAAAAGTACGGTCGCGCTGCAACACAACCGCTTTGCCCGTCGTGGCATTTTCAAACTTCCGAAAAAGTATTGCTTCCAACGGCAACGGGGCGTTGAAGTGGGTTTCCAGCTTCCCCCCCAGCACGACGCTGACGCTCGTACCTGCTTGTTGCTCAAAAACTTGCCGCGCTACTTCGGCGTCTCGGATAGAGGTGTAGGCCACCAAGTCGGGGGCTTGTTCCAAAATCGTCCGAATCAAATGCGTGTTTTCGCCAGGAGCTCCCGCCGACACTACATCCGACACATCGCACAAAATAGCCGTTCCGACGAGCCGCTGCCATTGGGCTTTACGGACTTTTTGGAGGGCAGTTTCGGGGGTATCAGGCTGTGGATGCGCCACGTCGCGCACGGCCCAGCACATCGCTGCGAGTTCTTCGGCCAATTGTTTGGCGAGGGCGGGGTCATTGTCGGTCACCACGACGGTACTCCACCCCAACTCGGGGTCGTCGAGCCAGATGTGGACGGGGAAAATAGCCGCACTCAGCACCCCTTTTCGTTTTTCCAACTGCCTGACTTTCCCAAAAATCCTTCGCATGGGCGCAAGGAAGTCTATGTTGTAGCCACCGCCTTTGAGGAGGGGGAGTTTGCAGTAAGCCATCGTGGGTTTGATTCGTCCCAAAACGGTATCAATCAGTAGTTTAGCAGAACGTACGCCCGTCTGGAAATGGTCGCGGTGGGGATTGGTATGATACGCGCTGATGCACGTGGTGTGCTGCACCATGCGGCGGGTGATGTTGGCGTGTAAGTCAAGTGGTAGCACGATGGGCAGCGCGTCGCCCACCTGTTCGCGAAGCCATCGGAGTAAATCGCCTTCGGGGTCTGAGATGCCTTCTACGCCCATCGCACCGTGCATAGAGAGCCATATTCCTGCCAAATCGGGATGGCGTTGCAAGCCCGTCGCAATGACCTCTTTGAAATGCGCGAAAACCTCGCGCGTGAGCGGCCCGCCCGACTGCGCCCACGCACACACAATGGGGACGATTTGGACTGAATCACGACCATACTCAGTGGCCGTGCGATAAAACCCGCCCGTTTGGAACTTAGAAACTTGGGCGTCGGGTAGAATCTCATCGCCGTATTTCAAAAACATAGCTTCAAAATCGCGGCGCGTAGTGAGCAGCGGCGAGAACGAATTGGTCTCTTGTTGGATTTCGATAAGAGCAATTTTGTGCTTCATGTGGTCGCTCAAGAGGCTATTTTTGATGAAACTACTCATGGAGAAGCGATTAAAAATTGGGGATGAACCTTGGCGGAACAAAACACCTGTTCTTCTCAGCCGCTATCCAATCATCGCCAAAAACTCCTCAATCGAAATCATTTTGACGTTGAGTTTGGTGGCTTTTTCGACTTTGGATGAACCAGGTTTTTCGCCCACAATCAGAAAATCCAATTTGCCCGAAACCCCACTGACGAGTTTGCCGCCGTTGGCCGCGATTTTTTGTTCCAATGTCTCGCGGCTCAAATCGCCAAAAGTCCCCGTGTAGAGGATTGTCTTCCCTTCCAAAGCGTTGGACTCCATCACCACGGGCAGGTCGTCGGTTTGCATTTGGAGACCTGCGGCACGGAGGCGTTCTACATAGACGCGGTTGGAAGTGTCCCCAAAAAAATCCACGAGGCTTTGGGCGATTTTTTCGCCGATTTCGGGGACGTTGCGCAGGGCGTCAAAATCAGCGGCCATGAGCGCGTCAATGTTTTTGAAGTAAGCCGCCAATCGGTCGGCTACCGTCGCTCCCACAAACCGAATCCCGATGCCAAACAACACCTGCTTAAACGGCACGGTTTTGGAGTTTTCGATGCCTTTCAAAATATTTTCGACCGTCTTTTCTCTAAAACTCACTTTCTTGGTTTTGCCCGTTTCGTCGTCGGTAATGGTTTTTTCCAAACCCAAAAGCTGTTCGTACTTCAAATCGTACAAATCGGCGGGGTTTTGAATCAAACCTTTTTCAAACAACAACTCAATTTTGCCTTCACCGAGGCTGTCAATGTTCATGGCTTTGCGGTGGATAAAATGCTCCACTTTGCCGCGCAGTTGGGGCGGACAGCCGCGCTCGTTGGGACAATAGTGATTGGCTTCCCCTTCTTTGCGGACGAGTTCGGTGGCGCACTCGGGGCAGTGTGTAGGCCAAGCGATGGGAAACGTAAGCCGAGTGGCGCGTGCTTCGGTGTTTACTCCTGTGATTTTGGGGATGATTTCGCCGCCTTTTTCCACCAATACCACGTCGTTGAGTAGCAGGCCGAGGCGTTCTATTTCGTTGGCGTTGTGGAGCGAAGCCCGCTTCACGCGCGTGCCAGAGAGCCACAAACCTTTGCCATCTTCTTGGAGATTGTCGAGGTTGGCGACGGGAGTAAGTGCGCCCGTTCGCCCTACCTGAAACGATACCGAGCGCAGTACGCCAGGCTTGTTTTCGGCTTTGTATTTGTAGGCAATTGCCCAACGCGGGCTTTTGGCCGTAAAACCCAATTCGCGCTGCTGCGCCAACGAATTGACTTTGATGACGATGCCGTCGGTAGCCAATGGCAACGTATGCCGCTTTTCTTCCCACTCGGCGATATAGGCCAAAACTGCCTCAATGTCAGCACATTTTTGCCAACTTGGCGATACGTTGAAGCCCCACGCTTTGAGGGCTTCGAGGCTTTGAGAGTGGGTTTCAAATACCTCTTCGTCGCTCAAAAAATAATAAACGTAGCAGTCCAAGCTGCGTCGAGCTGTCTCGGCAGAATCTTGGAGTTTGAACGCCCCCGATGCCGCATTTCGTGGATTGGCGTAGGTGGACTCGTCGGCGGCTTCGAGTTCGCGGTTGAGTTTTTCAAAGACCGAAAACGGCATAAAACCCTCGCCACGGATTTCGAATGATTGGGTGGTCGAATGAGTGAATGAGTGAATATTGAGGGGAAGCGTTTTGATGGTTTTTACGTTGGCCGTAATGTCATCGCCGCGCGTGCCGTCGCCGCGCGTGACACCGCGCACGAGTACGCCGTTTTCGTAAGTCATAGAGAGTGAAATCCCGTCGAACTTGAGTTCACAAACGTACTCAAAATCAGCTCCGTTGAGCCCTTTTCGGACGCGCTCGTCGAAATCACGCAGGTCCTGCTCGTTGTAGGTATTGCCGAGCGAGAGCATCGGATACTTGTGCGCTACCGCCTGAAACTCCTTCGTAACCGTGCCACCTACGCGCTGCGTGGGCGAGTCGGGGCGTTTGAGGTCGGGGTGTTGGGTTTCGAGGGCAGATAGTTCTTCCAACAGTTTATCAAACTCATAATCACTGATTTCTGAAACGCTATCTTGGTAGTAGCGATGGTTGTAGTAGTTGAGTTGGTCGGTCAGTTGGGCGATGCGTTCGGCGGCAGACATAGACAATACAGCGGTTTTAGATGGACGATGAAATCTCCCGCGAAAGTTCGGCATTTTCGTGCAAAAACAATAACGCAGGGTCCAAAACTACGCGCTTGGGTCGTTAATCTAATGGCTACATTGCTGACCGTTAGATAAGCCATTGTCATTTTAGTTTGATCTGAGGGAGTAAGTATTTAATTTTGGACACTGTCTATTCTACCAACAATCCCCAGTGCACTACTATCAGAGTAGTCAGAAAAATACCAAGAAATAGGTATAAAAATGCTGATTTATAAGTATTTGCATGGGTTCTTTTGACGGTTACTTTTGCTGATGATTTTGAAAAATCGCTACTCATTATGAAAAAACTATTGATAATAGACGACCATCAGATGTTTGCCGAAGGTTTACAGTTTTTAATTGAGGCAACAGCGCAGTTTGAGATTGTGAAGATTCTCAATAATGGCAAAAACGCCCTTCACTTTATTCATATTCACAATCCGGATATGGTTATTTTAGATGTGAATCTGCCCGAACAATCAGGGGTAGAAGTCGCCCAAAATATCCGTAAGAATCACCTAACGATGAAGATCTTGGCTCTTTCGATGCTGCAAGATACCTGTACGATTGAGGCGATGCTTCATGCAGGAGCCAATGGATACTGCACCAAAACTGCCGACAAAGCCCATCTGCTTAAGGCCATACAAAAAGTCATGGAAGGGCAGACGGTGCTGCCGTATTTGGCTCCCCAACAGCTAACACAACACAATATCGAAAAACTCACGATGCGCGAACAAGAAATCATAAAGCTCATCGCCACGGGTCATTCTTCCAAACGAATAGCAGAACTTCTTTTTTTGAGCGAACGTACCGTAGAAACACACCGAAAAAACATCTACCACAAACTTTGTATTCATACCAACATTGAGCTTGCTAAGTATGCTCAGAAGTATCATTTGGTTTGAAAATCAACGGGTTGTGTATTTCAGATAAGTAAACGGGCTACCTTTCAAAAATGAAATACATCTTGGTGATATTATGGTGGAGTGGTAGCATTGTCATGGCCCAAACGATGCTTCAAAAGCCTATTTTTTTTGAACATTACAATCAATCCAAGGGGTTGTCGCAGGGGACAGGCTACGCTATTGCTCAGTACGACGATTATTTGTGGTTTGGTACCCAAGATGGCCTCAATCGCTTCGACGGCTACGGGGTCGAGAAGGTGTTTCGTCAAAACAAAAATCACTCACTTCACAACAACAGTATCTATGCCCTACTTACTGATTCTCAAAATCGCTTTTGGATAGGTACTGGTGCAGGTATCAATCTTTATGACAAAAAACAACAGCGTTTTGATAGTTTTGAGCAAGCCTTTGGACACAAGCACCTCATAGACGATGTGGCTATCAAACGCCTCATAGAAGACCCCAAAAAGCGCGTTTGGATACTGACCGAAGAGCGAGGTATATATTGTTTTGACCCTTCCACAAGAAGTATTCGTAGTTTTCTCACCCAAAATGCTTCATTGCATGATTTTTGTATCGCCCCCGATGGCACACTTTGGCTTTCTTCTTACCAAAAAATCTATCGGTTTGACGAACGCAAACAGCGGTTTGAGGCATTGCAGCTACCCATCAAAAACGCCACAAACACATTTTTTCAGTGTATTTTGACCGATACCCACGGACAACTTTGGGTAGGCACCAACGACGACGGAGTCTATGTAATCAGCCCTACTGAAAAGTGCGTAGTAGCGCATTATCAAAAAGACAAAGAACTCCTCAGTAATCAAATCAACACCCTCATGCGTGATGCTCGGGAGAGAATGTGGGTTGGGACTTTTATGGGGGGAATCACCATTTATGACCCTTATAGTCGCTCATTTCAGAATATCTATCATCAACCTACCAATCCGCGTTCTTTGGCCGAAAACAACGTATGGCAACTCTACCAAGATCGTCAGGGCATCGTTTGGGTGGGGCTGAGTGGGCAAGGCATAGACAAATACGACCCTCAGAGTTTTCAGTTTGGATTGATTCAAAAAGACTACGCATCTCAAGTTCATGCCAAATCGCTGCGTGACAACATGATTTTTCGGCTGTACGGCCACAAAGATCAATTGTACATAGGTACCGAAACGGGAAGTTTATCCAAGTTTTCTCTTGCGGACTACCAATTTGAGCCGTTTATTGAAAATACCAAAGACCCTACTCAATCTCTCACCCGCGAAATCCGTAATATCATCACCGACACCGAGGAACAGTTTTGGATAGCTAATTGGAAAGGGTTGCTTAGAATTCACCCTGCCAAGCACACCATCACAACATATCCGTTTGTCGGTCAGCGTGTTTCAAGGTATTTGTATGAAATAAAATTGGTCAAAAACGGCTTCCAAAACGAAATTTGGGTGGGCGGTGAAGAATTGTTTTTGCGTTTTGATTTGGCCACCAAAAAGTGGAAAAATTGGGCAGACATACCTGCATTGGCTACTTTGGCAAACTACACAATTCGGGTGATGTACCAGGACCAACAACAAAATGTATGGCTCGGTACGCTCGAACACGGGCTGTTTTGTTTGGACGCTAAAACCCGACAAATCAAGCACTTTGGTCCCAAATTCACTTGCCTCAATATTCGGAGTTTCTGGGAAGAAGCCGCGCGTTTATGGATAGGTACAGACTGTGGGCTTATAGAAATTGACGAAAAAAGCCGAGAAGTAGTCAGTCATATCACCCAAGCGCAGGGTTTGCCCAACGAGGTCATTTATGCCATCCTTGGCGACAAGCATAAGCAGCTTTGGCTCAGTACCAACGAAGGTTTGGTGTGTTTTGATGCTCATCAAAAGCGAGTGCTAAGTCACTATACCGCGCAAGATGGCCTTCAGAGCAATGAGTTCAATACCAATGTGGCTTATCGGCACCACGACGGTACGTTGTTTTTTGGAGGTGTCAATGGTATCAATTATTTCAAAAGTAATGATATTCAGAAGAATACGTTTGTACCTCCTGTACGCATCACCCACCTCAAAGTGAGCGATAGCGTCTATACGTCTGTTTTGCCACAAATATCGCTCCGTTACAATCAAAATTTTGTAGAAATCGCTTTTACTGCCTTCAATTTCTCCAATGCGCATAAGAATCAGTATCAATACCAAATGACAGGTGTTGATACTGAATGGATTCAGACAAAAGAACGGCGGGTGAGTTATCCTAAGTTATCGCCAGGGAGTTATGTTTTTCGGGTAAAAGGCAGTAACAGTGACGGTATTTGGAGTGACAATGTAGCCACGATTACAATTGTCATCACGCCGCCTTTTTGGGATACTTGGTGGTTTAGGATGGGCTTGGTGGCCTTGCTGTTGTTGGGGATTTGGGGATTGTATCGGTACCGAATGTATCAAATCAAAGAGCAACAAGCACACGACTTGGCGTTGGCGGTTCAGACGCAAGAGCTTGAACGTGAGCGTTTTTCAAAAGAAATTCATGATGGATTGGGTAGTAGTTTGGCTTTGCTTAAACTGTATTTGCAATCAATTGGCGATTCAAAAATCAACGTTCAAGAACTTCGTAACCGCTCCGTTCACTTGCTCTCTGATACCATTGCCGAGACGCAGCGACTCATTTACGATATGCACCCGAAGACCCTTGCGCAGATGGGCCTGCAATACGCCATCGAAGAAATGACCCAACGCATCAACGAAAGTGGGCAAAAAATACCCTAAAACACGCCCACGCGACTAAGGTAAACATATCTTTATCAACAGTCACACCCTTAGCGGGGGCTGGGGGGCTTGTATTTAGCTATACTGACGATGGCCTAGGCATGGACCTTAAAAATCTAAAACAAGGCAATGGTTTTGTGAATATTCATCAACGGGTCCAGCTTCTCAAAGGCACGATAGAGATAGAATCTATTGCCCGAAAAGGCATCAAAGTCACCATCACAGTGCCTATCTTGGCATAGTTTCTACCTAAAACACGTATTTCTACTTACCAAAATACCAAAATCTTGGTAT
>JALOLW010000507.1 GCA_025455795.1 Spirosomataceae bacterium | reverse complement strand
ATTTATTTCATTGACGATTTGAGCGATGACTTCTTCCAAAAGGTATATTCGGAGCGAAACCTGTATTTGAGCCGCTAACCTCATCCCGTCCCGAAACATGTTCGGACTACCCCTCTCTTTGGTAAGGAGAGGGGTTTTTTGTGAGAAAAATAGATTTTTTGTCCACAAAAAAAACATTATATTGAGATAAGAAAGTACTAATTTCAAAAAATACCTACAAACAGATTTCTATTGATATGACAGACGTAGGTGTTTGTCTTTTTAAAAATGGATTCAAAAACCCAAATTGGCCTAATGACCTTTCGTTTTATCAGATTTTGTACGATGGCAAAACTAAGCTCCTCAAACACATTTCACACACGTTACGTGACTGTTATGAATACGGAGGTATTTACAGGCAATGCTTCAAAAAACAGGAAAAAGTCTATTTGCAAGTCAACAATGGTAGTTTGGTACAAATAGACAAAGAGCCTGAAAAAATATGGGAGTTGCTAACAGATGTGTCTGACACAAAGGACTTTGCGACAAAGCAAAAGCTGAAACTGAAGCGTTGGAATGATGTAGCAAAAATCCTCGAATATTACGACAGCAAACCGTAATGATTTTCAATTTGTGCAATTTTGAGTAAATCTTTTGGACGGCCAAACAACCGAAGGATTCGTTTTTGTTCTTCGAGCGATGGGATTTTGACACTGCCGCCTCCGATGTCGATAGTTTGACAATCACCCACTACCAACTGCTGCCACTGTCCACTGATTTTGACCTCCAAATCTCCCATTACCTCAAGGGAGGTGTTCCCAAAGCGGAACAACGCAAAATGCGAACGAAAACGGCTTTCTTTTTCGGGTTGATAGCTTGGAACAAAGGCGTCTTTCCAAATGACTTTGAGTATTTCGACATCGCGCGGTGAAGTGAGCAAGTCCACGTCGGCTACATGATTGAGGTGAACTCCCGCCAATACCAATGCGGAACTGCCAATGACCCAATGAGTATCTTGTAGTCTGCTGGATACCGTCGCAATTTTGTCTAATACAGCCCAAATGTCTTCTGAAAGCATAGAAAGGTGGTTAGAAAATAGATGCTACATTTACCGATACCTCTTTTCCAATCTCTAAAACAGCCGCAACCAATGCGTCAAAGTCTGCTTTGCGACTACGGTGGTTTACGTTGGCTACTCTGATGGCGTATTGACCGTGTAGCAGTGTATAAGTTGGTGCGGCAATGCCTCGCTCGTGCAGCAGCATCAAGATTTCTTTGTTGAGGGCATTGAGTGTATCTGTATCAAAATCCGTACCAACAGGACGGTAGCGGAAGCAGACGATGTTCATGGTGACAGGAGCGAGCAGTTCTAAATCGCGGTGCTGTGCGACCAAATCCCCCAAATAAAATGCCTGTGCGATATTTTGACGAATCAGGCGGCTGTATTTTTCCAAACCGTGTTCTTTTAAAGACATCCACACTTTCAATGCTTTAAAGCCCCGCGAGAGTTCTAAGCCATAGTTGGCACGGGCCTCTATCCCTGCCGAAAGGCCGCGTTCGTGATGGAGGAGGTAGTTGGCCGTAAGCGCGAAAGCACTGCGGTGAATCTTCTGACAGCGAATCAACACACAAGCCACTTCGTAAGGCATATACATCCATTTGTGAAGGTCAAAGGCCAGGCTATCAGCCGTTTGAATGGGAGCTAATGTTTCGGCAAATTCGGGGGTTAGTTTGGCCAATGCTCCAAACGCCCCGTCTATATGAAACCAGATGTTTTCGTGCGTAGCGATAGCGCGTAACTCCGCCAACGGGTCTATGGCACCCGTATTGACCGTACCAGCATTGGCCACGAGACAAAATGGCGCCAAACCTGCCGCACGGTCGGCAGCGATTTGTGCTTTAAGCGCGTCGAGGTCTATTTGATATGCCTCGTTTACGCTGATTTTGCGAACATTCTCTTGTCCTATCCCTATCGCCTCTGCCGCTTTAAAAACGCAGTTGTGGGTTTCTACTGAGCAGTACATCACGAGCGGAGCGGGTACGCCATAGAGCCCTTTTTCACGAATGATTTGCTCAAACCAATTCCGCCCTACGATGAGTGCCGTAACGTTGGCCATCGAAGCCCCACTGACCAGCAAGCCACTCCCCTCGGCAGGAAATCCCATCATGGTTTTGCACCACTCCAACACCTGACTCTCGACATACATAGGCGCGTGGTCGCCGATGGTGTTGTTGGGGTTCATACCCGACGCAAGCATATCAGCCAACATTCCGAGCGGTGTGCCTGTCCCCTGCACCCACCCCCAAAACCGAGGGTGAATGTTGCCTTTGTTGTAAGGTAAAATATGCGTTAAAAATTCCTCATAAATACTTTCAGACGACTGCTGTGCTATGGGCAAGTCTGCTTGAAACGCCTGCTTCACTGCCTCGGTAGGCGGCTGCCAAATAGGCCGCTCGCCGATGTGTTGGAGGTAGTCCATCATGTCATCTATCATGCGATGACCAAGTACACGCATCGCCGTCCAATCGGCAGGGTCGAGGGTTTCTTCTTGGGCTAAAATTTGTTGAAAGTCGTACATTCGTGTATCTATTGCAGATTTATAAGATTATTTCTGGTGCAGCATGGTGAGCGGCTTCCCACCCCAAAATCGTTTTCTTGCGTTGTATTCCCCAGCGATACCCACCAAAACCACCCATTTTTTGAATCACTCGATGGCAGGGAATAATATAGCCGAGGCGATTGCTGCCGATGGCCGTTCCCACGGCCCTTGATGCGTTAGGTTGACCAATAGTTGCTGCTATTTGGTCGTATGACACCATCTTTCCACTCGGAATTTTGAGTAACGCTTCCCATACTTTGATTTGAAAATTTGTACCTCGCAAAAGTAATGTAATGGGTTTGTTTTGGGGCAGCATTGTCCCAAAAATAGCTTCGGCAAGCGACTTCGTGAAAGCTATGTCTTGTATAAAACGGGCATTGGGCAAGTCGGATTTGATTTCGGCCAGCGTGTCGCTTGGGTCGTGGTCCAAAAATCGCAAATCCATCACACCTCGCTCGGTGGCAGTCAGAAGCACATCGCCAAATGGCGTAGCATGAACG
>JALOLW010000506.1 GCA_025455795.1 Spirosomataceae bacterium | reverse complement strand
GTCAGCACTTCTTCGATGCGATGCGCCCGCACGGGATTGGCCCACACCCATCCGATGGCGTTGCGATGCGGGAAATCCACGGGCGTGAGGTTGTTGTTGGCAGTCACGACGTAGCCCTCGGCAGGGTCGGTTTTGTGCGGTAGCTGTTCGATAGGCAAATACCCCGCCCACTCATAACGCCCGTCACCCGGCACAGGCAGCAAGCCGTTCCAGTTTTTGCGAATGGGCGAAATCCCCACGGCTTGCCATCCAATGTGACCGTTGCGGTCGGCATAAATCATGTTTTCGCCGGGGATGCGGCTGTACGTACACGCTTGCCGAAATTCCTCCCAAGTACGTGCTTGGTTCATGCGCAAACTCGCCAAATACGGCGCACAGCCTACCTCGCGCCACCCCGCCCGCACGGCGTAAAGTTGTTGATTTTTGGCATCTTCATAGACCACAGGGCCGTGTCGGGTGTATTTGAGCGTCACGATTTGGTCGGGGGCATTGGCGACATGGATGGTGTCTTTCAAGAGCGTGAGATTCTCCCATTTGCCTTGGTATTTGTACTGATGGGGGTTGGTAGGATTGGTTTCATAAACGTACAAGTCCTCGTTGTCGGTTTCAAAAATGGTCAAACCCCAAGAAGCTACTTCATTATGCCCAATCGAAACACCCGGCAGCGAAGGCTCACCCGCACCCACAACGTTCCAGCCCGGCGCGTGCAGGTGTACCCAATACCGCAACGAAGGCACTGACTGGGCGCGGTGGGGGTCATTGGCCAGCATTGGATAGCCACTTTGCGATTTTGTGCCGTCAATAATCCAGTTGTTTGAACCCACGTTGGCTTTTTCGGCCTCGTACCAATCATCAAACGAAAACGGAGGCAAACTGCCCGTGCGATTGTCAGGCTTTGTGAAACGCATCGGCGCCCTAAATGCGTCGTAAAGCTCCAAAATCGGCTGCATGAGGGCTTCAGTTTTGATGCTTTTGTCGAGTGTTAGGTCGGGTTCTTGGGACGTACGAGCAGGATGAAACCACTGCAATTCGCGGAGTTTTTCGCCGCCTACCATCGACACGATGCGGGCGTTGGATAGTTCGTCGCGGACGTTACCCAATAGCCCCTGATGACGACTAATCACGATGTCGGGAGTCCAAAAATCAGGCAGTGTATTCAGCACTTTAAACTCAAAAGGTAGTTGGTCGGGATGTTGGCGCGTTTCGGCTACGCGGGCGTTGATACCTGCCACAAAAGCCTTGATAATCTGCGCACTACGCGGGTGATAATGGCTGAGTTCGGCTTGGAGATTGCCCCGAAACTTAAACAGTCGCGTACCAATATCGCGCTTGATTTCCTTGGCACCCAGCAATTCGGCCACCGTACCCGTTGCTTGTCGCCGCCAAATTTCGAGTTGGAAGAGTCGGTCGGAGGCAGCCACGTAGCCTTGCACCATGAACAAATCGTGTTCGTTTTGCGCATAAATATGGGAGATGCCCCAGCGGTCGCGGACGATTTCGACGGGCTGTTGGAGTCCCTTGATATGGGCGTCGGAGACGCGCGACCGTGTCGGCCCCGAATCGTAGTTTGGGGCCATCGAAGACTGTGACCAAGTAACCACGACCGCAATTAACCCAAAAAAGAACGTCAATGCTCGCTTTTTCAAAGCAGTAAAAGTTGGTTTTTGAAAAGAATGTGCTAATTTATGAATAATCCTTTGGAGAGAAATGAGGCCATCAACCCATTTTTCAGCCTATTTTGCTTGAAACAGTGCATCCATCGTTAATGAATTTTGGACCAACGATTGGGCATAATCATTGGACGTTAAGCCCAATGTGGTAATAAGCGTTAAAAAAACGGTTTTTTGTGTTTGGGTTACTTCTTTGAATACCCCGATTTTAGTACGAAGTTCTTCAGCGTATTTTTTATCAATGGTAAACTGATTGATAGAAAATTTGGCTTCGCACAAATTAATGACTTGATCTCGGCGGTCAATCACGAGGTCAATTTGTGCTTTGTGGATGCCATTGCTGCCTATCCAAGCTGAAGTTTGGGTTTGCACACCCGAGATGCCCAATGCCTTTTTGATTTCGTCAAGGTGAGAAAAGCAAATTTGTTCAAAGGCATAGCTACTCCACATCCGAACTTCTGGGCTATCAAGGCTATTGATCCAAAAGTTTTTGTCTTTAACATCACTGTTTTTGATGAATCGAAGGTAAAAAAGAGAATAAAAATCAATCAATTGATAAATCGCATGGCGCGTGTTTTTACCAAAAGCGTTGTATTTTGTGATAAAACTGCTCTCTTCCAATTCGGTTAATATTTTAGAAGTGTTGCCATTATTGGGCAAATTAGTCAGTTTGAGCAATTCTTCTCGTTCTAAACCTCTTGTCTTTTGAGCTAGGGCTTCAATAACCCGAATGTGTTTATCGGCTTTTTTGAAAAGTGAAGCATATAGATTGTTAAACTCTTTTCGTAAAAAACCTTTGGGCGTAAAACAGAAATCATTGATGTTTTGGCTGGCACTTTTACCAATATCCACCGCATTTAGATAAAAAGGAATACCGCCCAAAGCCATATACAACTGGACGATTTGATACCGCGTATAAGTAGCCGATTTGCTTCTAAAAAATGCCTCACACTCGGCCAACGTAAAAGGGTCTATGATAAGGCGATGTGTGACCCGATTGTGCAGTCCACCTTTGTTGTTGAGCAGATTATTAATCATCCAAGAGGCAGAAGATCCACAAATGACTACCACAAGGTCATTACGTTTGGTACAGTATGCGTTCCAAAAATTTTCAAAAGCCATCAAAAATTTAGACTTTGGCGTATCGAACCAAGGCAGTTCATCAAAAAAGATAACTTTCTTTTTATTACCTTTAAGAGAATTGATGTAAGTTTGAATCAAC
>JALOLW010000505.1 GCA_025455795.1 Spirosomataceae bacterium | reverse complement strand
GTGTAGGGGTAGTGGTATTTCCCGTTTTTTACGGCGTGCAGGTGTGGGCGGTACATCATTGGATAGGACAGCCTTGGCTGACCGCCTTGTACGCGCTGTGGTTGCCGTTGAGCGGTTTTTTTGTGCTTCATTACTGGGATTTGGCCCAACGCTTGGCGCGGGTATGGCAATCGCTGCGCCTTTTTCAAAAAAAACCGTCTTTGATGAATAGCCTCCAACAAGAAAGACGGGCTATTTTTCAAGCCTTAGAAAACGCAAAAGAGGAGTATTTGCGAAGTGCCAAACACTGATTATTGCGGAGTTAGTTGTTTTATGCGTGTTTGATGATGTTTGGATAAAACGACTTTTTATCTAAACATCACTGCTTGTTTTTGAGTTACGTATAGTGTTCATACTATCCACTCAAAATTATGCCGTATTCCAAAATTCTGATTTTTCTCGTTATTTCTACATCATTGTTGGCCCAATCTCCCCGCACGGGCGTGGTCACGGGCAAGGTCATTGACAAAAACACCCAAGAAGCCCTCGTCGGTGCGGGCGTTCAAATCGAAAACACGCAAGTCGGTACGACTACCGACGTAGAGGGGCGTTTCAAACTCACTGTTCCTGTGGGCAGTGTCAATCTCAAAGCTACGATTGTGGGGTATATTGCCCTCACAAAATACAACATCGTGGTGACATCGGGCAACGCCCAAACGCTCACTTTTGAGCTCGAAGAAGAAAACAAAACCTTGGGCGAGGTAGTCGTCAAATCCAATCGAGTGACCGCCGCTGCTACTACCCTCGAAACGCCCAATTCAATCCAACGCCTCACGACCGAAGAGATTCGTTCCAATCCTGGCGGCAATTTTGACATCAGCCGCGTGATTCAGTCGCTTCCGGGCGTGGGTGGCACGTCGGGCAGCGTGGGGGGCTTTCGCAACGACATCATCATCAGAGGTGGTGCGCCCAACGAAAATGTGTATTACATTGACGGTATCGAAATCCCTGTCATCAATCACTTTACGACGCAAGGTGCGGCGGGTGGCCCCACGGGGATTCTCAACGTGTCGTTTATCGAAGATGTCACGCTGTCGTCGAGTAGTTTTGATGCGCGCTACGACAACGCCCTCGCGTCGGTGTTTCAGTTCAAGCAACGCGAAGGCAACCGCGAGCGTTTTCAGGGCAACGTCCGCCTGAGTGCCTCCGAGTTGGCGGGGACGTTTGAGGGGCCTTTGTCCAAAAAAACTAACTATATGCTCTCGGCGCGACGGTCTTACTTGCAGTTGTTGTTTGAAGCCATTGACCTACCCATTCGGCCCAATTACTGGGACTTTCAGTACAAAGTCACGCACCGTATCAACCCCAAAACCACCCTCACGGCCATCGGTGTGGGCGCGATTGACGAGTTTGCGTTTGGCGTACCGCGCCAAAGTACCCCCGAAAACACCTACATTTTGCGCTCCGTGCCGAGTATTCAGCAGTGGAACTACACCACAGGGTTTGCCATCAAGCGGCTCATCGAAAACGGCTACGTAAACATTGCCTTGAGCCGAAATATGTTTGAAAATCGCCTCGACCGCTTTGAAAATCAAGAAAAAATTGAGGCCAAACGCATCCTCGGGTCAGAGTCGCAAGAGATAGAGAACAAGCTGCGCGTAGATGTCAATAAATTTATCAATGGCTGGAAGTTTGCGTGGGGAGGCGTGGCGCAATATGTCAAGTACAACAACGACTTCAACGCCCGTATTCGCAGTGAAATCCGCAACGCTCAGGGTGTGCTGATTCAACCCGAACTTCGCACGCGCTTCAATACCGCCGTTGATTTCTTCCGTTTGGGCGCGTTTGGACAAATCTCCAAGGGATTTTTGGACAATAAACTCAACCTTTCGGCGGGCGTACGTACTGACATGAACACCTTCACCAACGACGGCATGAATCCTCTCCGCACGCTTTCGCCGCGCGTGGCGTTGTCGTATTCGTTGGACGAAAAATGGAGCCTCAACGCCTCCGTGGGGCGGTATTTCAAACTGCCGATTTATACCGTTTTGGGTTACAAAAATGAAGCAGGGCAGTTTGCCAACAAAGACAATAAATACATCAATTCCAACCACTTTGTGCTTGGCACTGAGTTTTTGCCAAAATCTACCATGCGCTTTACGTTGGAGGGTTTCTACAAAAACTACAACGACTACCCCGTATCAGTGCGCGACGGCGTGTCGTTGGCCAATCAAGGGGGTGACTTTGGGGCGATTGGCAACGAGCGCACCAGCAGCGTAGGGCAGGGGAGGGCTTTTGGGTTTGAGTTTTTGTTCCAACAAAAACTCACCAAAAAGACCTTCGCGGTGTTTAGCTATACTTTTGTTAGAAGTGAGTTTTCGGGACTCAACGGCACGCTCATTCCGTCGGCTTGGGACAATCGCCACTTGGTTTCGGCACTTTGGGGGCAGAAATTAGGCCGTAATTGGGAGTTGGGGATTCGCTATCGTTTTGCGGGAGGGGCACCGTTCACGCCCTTTGATTTGGATGCTTCGCGTCGCAACTACCTCACGTTGGGTACGGGTGTGTTGGACTTCAACCGCCTCAACGCGGAGCGATTGGGGGCGTTCAATCAGTTGGATATTCGGATTGACAAAAAATGGAATTATCGCCGCTGGACGTTGGACTTGTTTTTGGATCTCATCAACGCCGTTCCAACCGAAAGCCCCGCGTTTCCACGCTATACTTTTCAACAAAGTGCCGATGGGGCGGGTTTTGCCACCACCGACGGCCAAGCTGTTCGTTTAGATGGGAGCAATGCCATTCCGTTTATTCTTCCCAACGACCGAGGCACGCCTATCCCAACGCTTGGCTTTATTGTAGAGTTTTAGAGGTAAGATTTGGCAATTTTCAAGATTTGGCAACTTTGAAAAGTTGCCAAATCTTAATT
>JALOLW010000504.1 GCA_025455795.1 Spirosomataceae bacterium | reverse complement strand
TTTAGCGTATGGAACAAAAGCTCATCGTATCTGATCCTTATACTATACCATCCACTCCCTGGTTAGGGCACCCAATGTCACAAGGAGTTGTCAGTATTCCCTGGAAAAGCATTAGTGATAAGATAGTCACCGCCAGCCTTCAACAACCCGCCCCCTTTCAGCTGGACATCGGTCAACCAAAAAACTCCATACACACAGCCGCCGCCGTCATGATATTGCTCATCAGTGAACATGGAAATTACCGAGTGGTACTCACAGAAAGACACAAAACACTAACCCATCACCCAGGGCAAATCTCTTTGGTCGGGGGACGCATCGACTTGAATGAATCAGCGTGGGAAGCAGCCTTACGTGAGACAGAGGAAGAAATTAATTTATCGCGCCTCCATATACGTCGCTGCGGTTTTTTGCCACATTATCACACGGTCAGTGGCTTTATGATTTTACTCATTGATAACAATATGCCCAATCTCTCTCTTTCCACTGCTATTTTAGTTTTACTGCCATTTGGACTTTTAGCCCAAACTTCTACCCTCACGGGCGACGTGCGCACACCCGACCAAAAAGTCATCGAAGGGGTGGTGGTGTCGTTGTTATCGGCCAAAGATTCGGCTTTTGTCAAAGCGGCTATCACCGAAAATGAGGGCATTTATACTTTTCAAAACATCAAAGCAGGGTCTTATCTGTTGATGATGACCCACGTAGGGTTTGACAAATACCTCGGCGCGCCTTTTGAAGTGGCCAAACCCACGGTTGCACTGCCTACGGTGGTGCTGCGGCCTGCGAGTCAGCAGTTGGAAGAAGTGAAAGTACGCGCCCAAAAGCCTTTTGTGGAGCGAAAAATAGACCGTGTGGTGGTCAATCCCGACGCACTCATCTCAAACGCGGGCGCCAACGCGCTCGAAATCTTGGAAAAGTCGCCGGGGGTACAAGTGGACATCAACGGCAACATCAGTCTCCGTGGACAAGCAGGCGTGGCGGTATTTATAGACGACAAACCCACCAACCTCTCCGCCGCCGATTTGGCCAATTTTCTCCGTACCCTCAATTCCAGCACCGTCGAGTCGGTCGAAATCATGACCAACCCTCCCGCCAAGTACGACGCGGCGGGCAACGCGGGCATCATCAATATCCGCCTCAAACGCAACACCGTCAAAGGCTGGAGTGGAGGCTTGACGCTGAGTGCAGGGCAGGGATTTTACAGCCGTTCCAACAACAGTGCCAATTTCAACTACCGCATCAACAAGCTCAATTTCTTCTCGTCGGCCAGCTACAACATCAACAATACCTACCAAGACCTGACCATTACACGCGGTTATTTCACGCCTACGGGCGCACCGCTGTCGGGTTTTGTGCAGAACAATTTCATCAAACGCGAACTCAGAAGTCGTAACGTCAAGGTAGGCGTGGATTTTTATCCCAACAAAAAAACCACCATCGGGGCGGCAGTGACGGGTTTTGTGAATCCAACGCTTACCATCAACAACAACCGCGCCCAGATTTTGACGGCTACCAACCAAATCCAAAACTTGGTAGATGCCTTCAATCCCGCCGACCGCACTTGGCGCAACCTCGGCATCAACCTCAACTACACCTACAAAATAGACGCCAAAGGCAAAGAAATCAGTGCCAACGCTGACTACTTACGCTACGACCTAAGTTCGTCGCAAGTGCTTACCAATGAGGTTTTTACACCCACGCGGCAGTTGCTCAATCGCACGATTTTGGAGTCAGACCTTCCCACGACCATAGACATCCGTACAGCCAAAATAGATTACCTTCAACCCGTGGGCAAAGGCGGGCGTTTTGAGTCAGGTCTCAAAACGTCAGCCATTGCCACCACGAATGTCGCCGATTTTTATGACCGCGTGGACAACGTCCGCCGCCCCAATTATGAGTTTTCCAACAATTTTGAATACACCGAAAACATCCAAGCGGCTTACGTCAATTACAACCGTAACTTCAAAAAACTAAGCGTACAGGCGGGGCTTCGATTTGAAAGTACCAACATTTTGGGCAATCAGTTGGGCAACATCGTGGTAAAGGATTCGGTTTTTAAACGGCAATACAACAACCTGTTTCCAACGCTCTATCTATCTTACGCGCTTGATTCGGCGCGGGCGCATCAGTTGGGCTTCTCTTACGGACGGCGTATTGAGCGGCCCAACTATCAGTCCATGAACCCTTTTACGTACCCCATGGACAGGTTTACGTACTACGCGGGCAACTCGTTTTTGCAACCGACTTTCTCCGACAACCTCGAACTCACCTACACCTACAACAACGCCGTGACTTTTACGCTGCAGGGAGGCGTAGCCCGCGACGTAATCTTGGAGAGTATCGAGCAAGTGTCCAATATTTTTTATAGTCGCCCGGGCAACTTTGGCCGCAAGGAGTTTTATGGCCTCACGGTCAATGGCGGCTGGCCTATCGCCAAGTGGTGGACGCTCCAAGTCTATACGGAGGTGATTCGCAACACCTTCAAAGCCAACCTCTACAACCAAAAACTGGACCTGTCGCGTTGGCATTGGGTGCTGATGCCTACCAACGTGTTTCAAATAGGCAAAACTTGGAACGCCGAATTGGCTGGTAGCTACCAAACGCGCATTTTGGTGGGGCAGTTTATCGTGATTCCCGTCTGGACGGTACGCGCGGGCGTGAGCAAGAAAATCTTGAAAGGCGCAGGAAGCCTCAAATTGGCGGTCAGCGACGTGTTTTATACCCAACAACCCGGGGGCGATATTCAGGCGATTGCCAACTCAACGGCGAGTTGGTTGAGTTTCTTAGACAGTCGCGTAGCCACGCTCACGTTCAGTTGGCGATTTGCCAAAGGCCAAAACCTCCGCCTTCGTCAAACTGGCGGTGCCGATAGCGAAAAGGGACGAGTGGGGAATTAGGAAGAAGAAAC
>JALOLW010000503.1 GCA_025455795.1 Spirosomataceae bacterium | reverse complement strand
ACACAGGCTCGGCTTTCCGACCCGACCGTAGTAGTTGAAGGCGTTTATCGGAGAGTTCAATGCCGTTGGTTATCAAATCTTTAAATTCCAAAAACTCTGATTTGTCGCCTATCAGAATCGCACCCACGAGGCGGTCTTGGTGGATAATGCACTTTTTGTAGTAATGCTTGGCTTTGTCTGTAAAAACCACTTCTTCGTACTCGCGCTCACGTCCGTGGGGGATTTCGACCATGCCCAACGAACAGAGATTGAGGCAGTGCATTTTGAGGATATTCATCGAAAGGCTTCCACGATAAAAAGCCGACAAATCGCCCGCTAAAAACTTAGCAACTACCTCGGCTTGCTGCTCGGCGGCAGCGGTGATGCCCCAAAGCTGCTTGTTCCACTCGGCGATTTCGCCACAGGCAAAGATGTCGGGGTCGGATGTTTGGAGATAATCATTGACCACAATGCCACGGTTACATTCCAACCCTGCTTCTACGGCCAACTGCACGTTGGGTACGGTTCCTGCGGCCACGATGATGGCTTGACAGTCAATGCGTTGGCCTGATTTGAGCCGCACCCCTTTGATTTGGGTTTGGCCGTAAAATTGTTCTACTTCGTCGTTGTAAAAAACTTCTATGCCACGGGCGATAATTTCCTCGTGTAAAATCGCACTACCAAGTGGGTCCAATTGTCGGTCCATCATGCGCCCAATGCGCTGTACGACAGTTACTTGCTGGTTGATTTCTCGGAGTGAGGCGGCCATTTCTAAGCCCAACAATCCCCCTCCAACAATAATCACTCGCCCGTCGGGTTTCAAATAAGGCAGCAGCGTATCGGCATCAATTCGGCTACGCATATTGAAAATCCCATTCATTTTAGGAAAATTTTTGGGCATAAACGCCCGACTTCCCATCCCTAAAAAGAGTTTGTCGTAGTGGTGTTCTTGACCGAGGCTGTCCACCACTACTTTGTGTTGGCGGTCTATGTGCGCGATACCCACGCCCTTGTGGACTTTGATACGATGCTGCTCAAACTGCTCTTCGCGAAGCTTTACCAACTGCTCCCACGTCTGCGTACCGCTCACGTAGTCGGGCAGCATGACGCGGTTGTAAAAAGGGTAAATTTCTTGCGAAAACACCTCAATTTCATCGGTTTGGTTCCACTGCCGATACGTCGAAATAAAGCCCAAACCTGCCGAACCCGCCCCAATGACGATGATTTTCTCCACGGGTTTGACGTACTGAGCCACTTGCACGGCGGCATATTTAAAATCAGGTTCTTTGGATTTAGGGTCTATGAGTCTGCTTGTGAGGTTGTTGGCTCGACTGAAATCATTGCCTTTTACTCGTCCCCAGTGCATGGGCAGAAAACAAGTACCTGGTCGTACTTCGTCGGTGATGTTGGCTTTGACCTTGACCACCCCACGGGCGTTGCTAACTTCGACCATTTGGCCATGCTCAACGCCTCTCGCCAAAGCATCAACAGGGTGAATGTCCAACTCCGCCGCGTTGATGTGCTGTTTGAGTTTACTGACGCGCCCCGTTTTGGTCATGGTGTGCCATTGGTCGCGGATGCGGCCCGTGAGGAGTATCAGCGGAAAATCGGCGGATGTTTGTTCGGAGCTATTTTCGTCGGAAACGTTCCATATTTTGGCGAAGCCCCCACCTCCTCCCCTTCTCTCAACTCCCTTCTCCTGCAAAGAAGGGCTGGGGATGAGGTCAGGAAACGGCCACTGCACTGTTTCTTTTTTCAACACCTCATAATTCACCCCCGTCACGTCAATATTGGTATTGCGGGTGGTTTGGGTGTATTCTTGGTAGATATGTTCGGTGGTGGGATACGTAAACTTCTCTTTCCAACCCATTTTGTGGGCAAAACGAATAATAATTTCGGCATCGGGCAGGGCTTCGCCGGGTGCTTTGAGAATGGGTGGCAAATACGAGATGCGCCGCTCGGCGTTGGTCATCGTGCCTTCTTTTTCGGCCCAAGCGGCGGCAGGTAGCACTACATCGGCGAAGGGTATAGTATCCGAAAGATTTGACACATCTTGCACCACCACAAACTTGGCGTTTTTGAGGGCCAACTCAGCCATGCGTGCGTCTGGCAAACTCACCATTGGGTTGGTACAAACAATCCAAATCGCTTTCATACGGCCATCGGCCAAGGCTTCAAACATCTCAGTAGCGGTTTTACCTGCTTTGTCCGAAATGACCGTGCCACCCCAAAAATCCTGCATTTCTTGGCGATGCACGGGATTGGCGATTTCGCGGTGAGAGGCCAGCATCGTCGAAAGTCCACCTACTTCGCGCCCACCCATGGCATTGGGTTGACCCGTAAGCGAAAAAGGACCACTACCTGGGCGATAAATATGCCCCGTGATAAGGTGTAAATTGATGAGTGACAGGTTTTTATTGACCCCTATCACCGACTGATTGAGGCCCATCGTCCACATCGAAATAAATCCTTTGGAGGCCGCTATCCATTGGGCTGTTTGTTCAATAAGCCTTGTTTCGATGCCACAAATCGCTGCCGCTTCGTCGAGTGCTCAATGTCGTCGTAACTGACGGGAACGATGTCTTCACCCAACGACAATTTATAGCCAACCACCGCACTCGACATGCAAAGGCGCGAGTTGGTGTCAATGTTGTTGGCCCCAATAAAACCTTTCATCACCTTGTTCCAAAGATAATATTCTTCGGTGAGGCATTGTCCAGATACATAAAAACCCACCGATTCGGGGCCGTATTTTTGGATAAAAGTCTTAAAAGTAGCTGCCACGCGGTCGAGGGCTGTCTCCCAACTGACACGCTGTGCGGGCATAGCGCGGTTGGGGCGCATTTGCGGGTACAGCAGGCGGTCAGAGCGGTCATTGACGGTGTAGTGGAGGTTCATGCCTTTGGAGCACAGCATTCCCCGATTGACAGGGTG
>JALOLW010000085.1 GCA_025455795.1 Spirosomataceae bacterium | reverse complement strand
TGGTTTTTTTTTCTTGTTAGCCTGTTTTGTTGGATTTTGATGGTTTGACTTTATTTCAGTAATTGAATTATCTAACCAAAGCTCATACCAATCTAAGAAAGATATTTTTGACTTTTCTCCAAGCTGAATTGTTGGATAAATTCCCCCATCATTCCCTCTGTCATCTGTCCAAATGTGACCATATTCTTGGCCATTCACGACTAAATTCAAACTTATACCGCAGCCATAATTGCAAATGGCAATAACCCCATTCATCTGTTCATTATCAAAGTACGAATTAGTAAACTCTTCATATTGTCTATCATACTCTTGCTCATTTTCATCTTCACTAACTGTCGGTTCAAATACCAGATTCCAATTGTTTGAGTGTAAAAAAGGTTTACTGGGATTTAACAATCCGTCATTATGTTTGTAATCTAAGTCATCAAAAAGTATATTTTCAAAAGGTTCAAGACCGTAAAATGGACCTGCCCCTCCATTGCCAAGTATTGTCAAAAAGGCTACATATTCTGTTGGCAAATTGACTTTATATTTTGTTTCAAATTGCTCTATTGTTTCGCTTAACAATGGTGGGTTTAAAACATATTTATGCTTTTCAGAACCAAAAATTTCTAAATTCGTATCCAATTGTCTTAATTGGTCAAGTTTACCCTTTATACTTCCTAACTGACTGGTTATCATTTAATTGTGAATTTTAATGGATATCAATTCAGCGGTATCTGTCCAAAAAGCCATAGATACCGCTGAGTTGGGGGTAAATGTATAAATACACAAATGTTTGAATAACATGAACATTTCAAAAATATGCCATTAGGCACTAAATATCGGTAGTTAATGGTAGTCAATGGAGTCAGTATTATGAATTGTTCCGTAGGAACTAAACAACAGTATGACAAACAACAATTGATAGAAAGTGAAGTTCCTACGGAACAAAATACATAGGTAGCGTGTTTTTCTACCGCACGGGCAGACCAGCTATATATACTCCGATGTAGCAATTGGCTCACAAAATTATGAAAAGTTCGCGTTTGAATATTTAAATTCAAGAATACTTGAATGCCTAAATTCGAGAGTGCTTGAATGAATTCCATTTCTTCATTTTATCACTTCTACATTCCTACATTTCCGTATTCCCCAATCTCCTCTACTTAGGCCGGTAGTAACGTATCGGTGCGGGAGGTTCAGGTTTGAGCGTTACGCCTTGCGTTTTGAGGAGTTCTAAGGCTTCTTTGACGGCACGCTCAAGCTGTGGGTCTTGGCCTGCGGCCACTTGGGCGGGAGTTTGCATCACTTCGATGTCGGGCGAAATACCTTCGGCTTCTACGGCCCATTTGCCATCCACGTCATAAAATCCACCGCGCGGTGCCACCATGCGGCCACCGTCCACGAAGGGCGGCGTGTCCCAAGTTCCTACCAAACCGCCCCAAGTGCGGGTTCCCACGAGCGGGCCTACTTTGGCCTGACGAAACAGGTAGGGCATCAAGTCACCACCCGAACCTGCGCGTTCATTGACAATCATCACTTTGGGTCCCCAAAGCCCCGCCATAGGCGTCGTAAAAGGCTTGTGGTCGTTGGCACGGCTGTTGAAATAGCCTTGCAATTTGCGCCCCAGCACGTCCACGATGTAGTCGGCAGCCGAGCCGCCGCCGTTGTTGCGCTCGTCTATCACCGCGCCTTTTTTGTCTTGTTGGGCAAAATAATAACGGTTGAAATAGTCATACCCTCCTTGCCCCGTGTTGGGAATCCACACGTAAGCCAACTGCCCGTTGGATAGCTCATTGACACGGCGGCGATTGCCCTCCACCCACGCCCGCGTGCGAAGCTGACCTTCGTTGGCTACGGGTACGACCGTAAGCGTGCGGGCATTTTTGCCGTCGGAAGTGGCACTTACTTTGATTTTGATTTGGCGGTTGGCCGTACCTTCCAGCAAACTCGACATATCCACGTCGGCGGTGAGCGGCATACCGTTGATTTCGAGCAAATAATCACCTTCTTTCACATCCAGTCCAGGCACAGAGAGCGGTGCGCGGAGGTCGGGGTTCCAGTTTTCGGTTGTGAAGATTCTGGCGATTTTGTACAGGCCGTTTTCCACCACAAAATTAGCCCCCAAAAGCCCCGCAGGGTTGTCATTGTCGAGGTTGGGAAAATCTCCCCCAGACGTGTAAGAGTGTCCTACCGCTACTTCTCCGCCCAAAATATCCACAATGTAGTTGAGATCCGTGCGGTGGCGGGCGTGTTCTACCCAAGGTGCGTACCACTTGTAAACGTCGTTCCAGGGCGCACCGTGGGTGTTGTTCACGTACAAAAAGTCACGCTGATATCGCCACCCTTCTTTGAAAATCTGCTTGTACTCGGCAGGTGGGTCAATTTTGATTTTCATGCCCGCAAGATTGAGTTTGCCATCGCCCACTTTGGCCGACGCGCCTGCGGTGCTTGCGATTCCCCAACTTTCTCCCGCACGATAGAGCAGGTTTTTGCGGTCGTGTGAGACTGTAGCCACTTGAATACCCGCCAAAAAAGTCTCCAACTTCTGGTCTTTGAGCGTGTATTTACGAAGGGTTATACCAGGTTGGTCAGGCACATTTTCAGCGATAAAAACCGAGCCATCGGGCGCCGCCACCAAGTCAGTGTAGTTTTTGACGGGTACTTTGGGCAATGCCAAAATCCGCTGTTGAATCCCTTCCAAATCTACCACCATCGCTTTGGTACTATCCGTTTTTGTCACTCCGACAGCAGGAAGAGTCTGCTGCTTGGTCGTCTTACCTTTTGTCACCCCGACGACAGAAGAGGGCTTTGTATCACTTCCCACCTCCCCCTTATTACTGACTGCTGACTGCTGCCCCGCTTCCTCATCACTCTTCGGCAAAAACGGCGATGGGGTGTTTTTGGCCAACAAAACCATGTACGCCGTGCGCGTCACGGGGCGGTCGTAAGAGGTCATATCAAGCCAACCCGTGCTGAGGGCGTAGTTGGTACTTGCCAAAAAGTACAGGTATTTGCCGCTTGCCTCCCACACGGGCGCGATGGCGTCGGCCAAACCGTCGGTGAGTTGGTGGGCAGTTTTGGTTTCGATGTTATAGACTTTGATGGCCTTGTGTTGGTTGTCCAAAATCCGTGCGTAGGCCACCCACTTACTATCAGGCGACCACACGGGGTTCAGAGAGCGGTTGGGATGCGCGTAGCGGTCGGTATCGGCTTTTTGGGCTTGACCACTTTCCACGTTCAAAATCCACAAGTTGTAGTCAGTATCGGTATAGGCCAAGTGCTTGCCGTCGGGCGACCACTGCGGTTTGAAATAAAATGTAGGATTGGGCAGCGCGATGGTCTTGCGGTTCAAGCCCTCTTGGTCGGCGATGATTACCTGATATTCACCACTTTCGTCCGAAAACCACGCAATTTTTTGCCCATCAGGCGACCACACGGGCGAGCGGTCGGCGGCACCCGTGCTGCGGCTGAGGTTGCGCCAATCACCGTTTTCTTTCGGAACGCTAAAAATCTCCCCCCGATGTTCAAACAAAGCCCGCTTGCCCGTGGGCGAGAGCGAAGCATTGGTCAAAGCCGTCGGTCTGATGTCTTGCCAACGTGGCATGGCCCAGTTGAAATCGCCCTGCACATTGACCACCAACTGCTTCGATTGGCCGTTTTCGGGGTCCAACAAATGCAAATAACCACCCTGCTCATACACGATGCGGTCGGCACAAGCGTCGAGGCTTTTTACGTCAAAATCTTTGTGAAAAGTGACTTGTTTGAGGGTTTTGGTTTGGGGGTTAAACGACCAAATATTGTTGGCATAATCGCGTTCTGACAAAAAATAAACGGTGTTTTTGTGCCAAACGGGGTCAGTATGCCGCTCGCGGTCGGTTTGGGGCGTTTGGGTCAGTTGGAGGGTTTTCAAATCCACTATCCAAATCGGTTGGGCTTGCCCGCCGCGATAGTTGCGCCATTCGGGGTCCCAGAAGCCAATCGGCTGGTAAGCAGCCATCGTGCCGTCGGGCGAGATTTCGCCCGCATATGCTTGCGGGATGTTGAGTTTTTGGGCGGCACCGCCTTTGGTGCTTACTTTCCAAAACTGTGTCAAAGCCGTGGGGTAGCCTTCGCGTCCCGACGAAAACAGCACCTGCCCATCGGACGTCCAGCCTTGTACTTCGTCGTTGCCGGGGTGAAAAGTGAGGCGTTTGGGTTCACCACCCGTCGCTGGTATCACATACACATCGGGGTTGCCGTTGTACTCCGCCGAAAACGCAATAAGACTACCATCGGGCGAAAAATGGGGCTTGTATTCGGTGCCTTCGTGGGTGGTCAGGCGCCGTGCGTCGCCGCCGTCGCGGGCCACCAGCCAAAGGTCATCGGCATAGACAAAAACGACCGAACGGTCGCTCACGGTGGGTTGGCGCAACAGGCGCGTACCTTGCGAATAAGCCACGGATACCGAGATGGCCCATATCAAGAGTAGGAAATTTTTCATGTATTATCTTATTTAGACTATGACACAAAAGTAGGTTTTTTGACTAAAATACCGCAAAATGACAACGCCAAAGACCAAAATTTCACTGTTTTTGTCACCCAATTTGCGGGAAAAGCCAAGACATTCTTGCCAACTGATTTCTTGAATTATGGCTTAATAGTTACCTTTGAGGCATTGCTTTTCAAATCACCAAACTTTCTTTTCATGAAAATTTTCAAAGTTCTTTTTTTCCTCGCGCTCGCGGTACAAATCGCCGTGGCGCAAGGTGGCCGTGGCATCAACTGGACCCCTGACGGCAACGCCTATTATCGCATCGAAGGCAGTGAAATTTCCAAATATACTTTGCCCAGTATGCAAAAAACGGTCATCGTAACGCCCCAACAACTCACGCCCAAAGGCGCAAGTGAGCCGTTGAAAGTGCGGAGTTTTCAACATTCTGCCGACGACCGCAAAATCTTGATTTACACCAACACACAGCGGGTATGGCGGTACGATACACGCGGTGACTATTGGGTGCTGGATTTGGACAAAAACACCTTGACTCAACTTGGCAAAGGCCGTCCAGCGTCATCGTTGATGTTTGCCAAATTTTCGCCAGATTCTAAAAAAGTGGCGTATGTAAGCGAGAGCAACGTGTATAGCGAAGACCTTGCCACCAACAAAATCACCGCCCTCACCACCAACGGTACCAAACGCCTCATCAATGGCACATTTGACTGGGTATATGAAGAAGAATTTGACTGCCGCGACGGCTTTCGGTGGAGTCCTGACAGCAAACACATCGCTTACTGGCAGATAGACGCGACCAAGATTCGTAACTTCTTGATGATGAACAACATTGACTCTATTTATTCTTTCAACGTTCCCGTGGAGTATCCCAAAGTAGGCGAGCGGCCATCGCCTTACAAAATCGGCGTGGTGAATGCCAACGGTGGCGCCACCAAGTGGATGACTACCCCCGGCGACCCTGGCAATACATACATCCCGCGCATGGAGTGGAGCAATGCCGACGAACTCGTGATGCAGCATCTCAACCGCAAACAAAACGAAAGCCAACTGCTCTATACCAACGTCAAGACGGGCGTTTCAAAGCCTTTTTACCAAGAATCAGACAAAACTTGGGTGGACATCAAAAGCCGTTGGGCCGATAGCCCCGAAGGCTGGGACTGGGTCAATGGCGGCAAAGACTTTATTTGGGTCAGCGAAAAAGACGGCTGGCGGCACATCTATCGCGTATCGCGCGATGGCAAAACCGAGAAAAACCTCACGGCTGGTAACTACGACGCGGTTTCTATTGTGTTGATTGACGAAAAAAACAACTACGTTTATTTTACAGCTTCGCCCGACAATGCCACGCAGAATTATTTGTACCGGGTCAAGTTGGACGGCAGTGCGGCGGCAGAGCGCGTATCGCCCACCGACCAAGCTGGCTCGCACTCGTATGATATTTCGCCCAATGGCCTTTGGGCTACGCATAGCTTCTCCAATGCCAACACGCCGCCGATGAGAGAATGGCTACAAATGCCCGCCCACAAAGCCCTCAAAGACAATGAGGACATTTCCAAAAAGCTCGCTTCTATGCCCAATACTCCCAAAAAAGTGGAGTTTTTCCGCGTCAAAACCGAAGATGGTATCGAGTCGGATGGCTGGATGGTGAAGCCCGACAATTTTGACCCGACCAAAAAGTATCCGATTGTGTTTATGGTTTATGGAGAACCTGCCAGCTCGACCGTGCGCGATGCCTTCGGGACAGGCCGCAATGGTCTTTACAACGGCGACATGGCCAAAGACGGCTACATTTATGCTTCGGTGGACAACCGCGGTACGCCCTCACCCAAAGGAAACACTTGGCGCAAAGCCATTTACCGCAATATAGGACGCATAAATATCCGCGATTTGGCGATGGGTGCCAAGGCCATGTTTCAACAGTACGCTTTTATTGACACCTCGCGCGTGGCCGTACACGGGTGGAGCGGTGGTGGAGCTTCTACCCTCAATCTGCTTTTTCAGTACCCTGATATGTTCAAAACGGGCATTGCCGTAGCGGCTATTTCCAACCAACTCACCTACGACAATATCTACCAAGAACGCTACATGGGGATTCCGCAAGAAAACCGTGAGGATTTCATCGCTGGCTCACCCATGACTCACGCCAAAAATCTTCGCCCTACCCAAAATCTGCTCTACATCCACGGCACGGGCGACGACAACGTGCATTATCAAAACGCTGAGATTTTGGTCAATGAGTTGGTGAAACAAAACAAGCAGTTTCAGTTCATGGCTTACCCCAACCGCTCGCACGGGATTTCGGAGGGAGAAGGCACCCGCCGTCACCTCAACGGTCTCTTTACGAAGTTTTTGAAAGAACACTGCCCACCCGGTGGCAGATAATATTTTGCCAAATACATTCCAAGCCTGACGTACGGGTTTGGAATGTATTTATTCCAACGCAAATGCTACAAAACTATCGCCTTTGGGCGTGCCGAGCTTGGTGCCACCGCAGGCGATGACCACGTACTGCTTACCATTGATTTGGTAAGTACTGGGCGTGGCAAAACCCGCCGCGGGGAGTTTGGTTTGCCAGAGAAGTTGGCCTGTTTTTTTGTTGAACGCCCGCATCATACCGTCTTTGGTAGCCGCAATAAACAGCACCCCGCCCGCCGTCACCACGGGACCGCCGTAATTTTCGCAGCCCGTGGGCGCAATGCCCTTGGCGGTCAGTTCAGGAAATTCCCCCAACGTAATTTTCCAAGCGTATTCGCCCGTGTTGAGGTTAATGGCACTAAGTTGGCCCCAGGGTGGATTGATGGCAGGGTAACCATTTTTGTCCAAAAATTTGTTGTAGCCCGTAGTTTTGTAAGGTACACTCGCGTATTTGTCGGCTGCCCCAGCACCACCACTGACTTCTTTCTTCTCTTCGCCGTACAAAAACGTCACCAACGCATTGCGCTCATTTTCTGAAAGATACGAAAAGCCCGGCATCATGCCTTTGCCACCTTTGACGATATTGTGCGTGAAGGCTTTGTCGCGGCGCACCCCCAAATCCACCAGCGACGGGTAGCCGCTTTTGGCGTTGCCTTTGCGGTCGTTGCCGTGACACACTACGCAATACTGCACGTAGGCACGCTCACCAGCGGGCAGTTGAGCCAATTGGTCGGCTTTGGGTTTATCCACGATGGTCATAATCCACGGCATTTCGTTAGAATTGACGTACAGCAGTCCTGTTTCGGGGTCGTAGCCCGCGCCGCCCCACTCGCCGCCGCCGTCGTAGCCCGGAAAGATGAGTGTGCCTTCTTTGCTGGGCAGTTCAAACTGATTTCGGTGGCGGATTTTCTTCAATGTCGCCAGTAGTTCGTCTTTGTTTTCGGCATAAGGATTGATGTCTTTTTCGGTCATGGTTTGGCGCGAAAAAGGCGCGGGTTTGAGCGGTACGGGCTGCGTAGGCCAGGGTTTTTCGCCCGCTACGCCGTTGGTTGGCACGGCAATCTCTTTGGTCGGGAAGAGCGATTTGCCCGTTACGCGGTCAAACACAAACACAAAACCCGACTTCGTAATCTGCGCCACCGCGTCAATATTTCGGGGCCGACCGTCGGGGCCGTTGCGTTTTACGGTAACGAGCGTGGGGGCGGAGGGCAAGTCGCGGTCCCACACGTCGTGATGCACAAACTGAAAATGCCAAAGCCGCTTGCCTGTGTTGGCATCAAGCGCGAGGAGGCAGTTGGCAAACAAGTTCTGACCGGGCCGATTGCCCCCGTAAAAGTCATACCCCGCCGAACCCGTCGGCACAAACAAAATCTCACGCTCGCGGTCTATGGCCATGCCCGCCCAGTTGTTGGCCGCGCCTACGTCTTCATTTTTGTAGTTGTTTTTGCCCCAAGTACTGTAACCGTACTCGCCGGGGTGGGGTATGGTTTTGAACATCCACGCGAGTTTGCCCGTGCGAACATCAAACGCCCGAATGTGGCCCGGCGCAGCGTCTGGCCCTTCCGAAAACCGAAATGGCATGATAATCAGGTTTTTGTGAATCGTGCCGGGCGTGTTAGAACAAATAAACTTGTCTTTGGCGGCTTCGGGCAGTCCGTTGTGCAAATCCATGCGGCCATTTTCGCCAAAAGAGGCAATAGGCTGCCCCGTGCGGGCATCTAAGCAGTAGAGCCACTTGCCTGCCGACGAAAAAATGCGTTTGTCGTCGCCCTCGGCCCAATAGGTTACGCCTCGGCTGGTGTTGTACCACTGCGGGTCTTTGGCGTCTTTGTATTTCCACAGTTCGCGGCCCGTGGCAGCATCCAACGCGAAAACTTGGGTGGAAGCGGTGGTAGCATACAGCACACCGTCCACAATGATGGGATTGCACTGCACTTGGCCGCTGTCGCCGCTGTGGTACTCCCACGCCATTTTAAGGTTCTTGACGTTGTCGGTATTGATTTGGTTGAGGGTAGAGTAGTGGGTACGCTCGGGCCCGCCCAAAAACTCAGCCCAACCTGTGTATTTATTTTTATCGTCGGAAAGTGAATAAAAAGCCGCGCTGACGAAAGCAACAACAACAAACGAGAGACGTTTCATAGAACAACACTGATTAGGGTTAATTCAAAAATTAAGATACTATGTGATACTCTTTTGTGTTTTTTATCAAAAGCCCCAAACCCCCATTTTTACTCTCATTATCACCTTTGGCACGTTTGTTGAAATACCCATTTTCGCATTCGGTCATTCACTAATTCCCTCATTCTTCCATGACTGCAACGAAAGAATTTGTAGCTTTGCTGCGCGATACACAATTGATTTTGGACAAAATGCCCAACGAAGCACTCGACATATCGGTGGTAGTGCCACTGTTCAACGAAGACGAATCTCTGCCCGAACTGACGGCGTGGATTGAGCGCGTGATGGACGCCAACGAATTTTTGTACGAGGTGCTGTTTATAGACGATGGCAGCACCGACGATTCTTGGGCGGTGATTCAGCGGCTTTCCTCCAAAAACCCTTCCGTCAAAGGGATTCGTTTCAATCGCAACTATGGCAAAACAGCAGCCCTGCAAACGGGTTTTCAGGCGGTGAAAGGCCGGGTGGTCATCACGATGGATGCCGACCTACAAGATAGCCCCGAAGAAATCCCCGAATTGTACCGACTGATTGTGGACGAGGGCTATGATTTGATTTCGGGTTGGAAACAAAAACGCTACGACCCGCTTTCCAAAACCCTGCCTACCAAGCTATTCAACGCGGCCACGCGCCAGATTTCGGGGGTGCATCTGCACGATTTCAACTGCGGACTGAAGGCTTACAAGCAGCGTGTGGTCAAAAATATCACGCTTTACGGTGAGATGCACCGCTACATTCCGGTGGTGGCCAAGTGGAACGGCTTCAAGAAAATCGGCGAGAAAGTAGTACAGCACCAAGCCCGCAAGTACGGCAGCACGAAGTTTGGACTGGAGCGGTTTGTCAATGGTTTTTTGGATTTGCTGTCTATTACTTTCGTGCATCGGTTTAGCAAAGCCCCCATGCATTTTTTCGGTTTGTGGGGTACACTCTCGTTTTTGGCGGGCTTTGTGATTACTTTTTACTTGATTGCCAAGAAGTTATACTTGATTTACATCGCCGAAGAATCCTTTCGCAATGTCACCGAAAACCCGCTGTTTTATCTGGCTTTGGTGGCGATTATCATGGGGGTACAGCTATTTTTAGCGGGCTTTTTGGGCGAAATGATGGTCAAACAGCACACTGTCAAACAAGCCGACTATCTGGTCAAAGAACAAATTGGGGTTGAGTAAATACATTTGGATATGCCTTTTGTCAAAGTTTATATTCACTTTGTTTGGAGTACCAAAAACCGCTTTCCTTACCTCAATTCACGAGAATTGCGGCTTCGGGTGTGGCAGCACATCAAAGAAAATGCAAATCGAAAAGGGATTTTTATTGACTTTGTGAATGGATATGACGACCACTGTCATTGTTTGGTATCGCTGGGTACTGACCAAACTATCCAAAAAGTCATGCAGCTAATCAAGGGGGAATCTGCTTTCTGGATTAACAAAAATCAACTGACTTCGGAAAAATTTGAATGGCAAGATGAATATTTTGCTGTTTCAGTTTCAGAGTCGGTACTCGAAAGAGTGAGGAATTATATCAAGAATCAAGAACAACATCATTCCAAAAAAACATTTGCTGAAGAATATGATGAATTTATTCTTAGATATGGATTTCAAAAATTTCAAGATTCCTCCATTTAAAAATGGAGGCAATTCATTGGGAGGCAATTCATTGGGAGGCAATTCATTGGAAATCACCACCAAAAAAATTCATTGACAATCATCAATTGGAATGGGTTTCAACCCATTCTAAACATTTCACACAACAATGCTACAACTGAATTTTATCCGCGAAAACCGCGAAGCCACCATTGCAGGACTTGAAAGAAAATACTTCAAAGACGCTGCCGCTACGGTGGATAGCATCATCGGACTCGACAAACAACGCCGCGAAACGCAGCAAGAACTCGACGCCACGCTTGCCCAAGCCAACGCCCTTGCCAAGCAGATTGGGATGTTGATGAAAGAAGGCAAAAAAGAAGAAGCCGAAGCCGCCAAAGTCCAAACTTCCGACCTCAAAACACGCAGCAAAACGCTCGAAGAAAGCCTAAAGAGTCTTGAAAATGAGCAGAATGGGCTGTTGGTACAACTCCCCAACCTCCCCCACGCGAGCGTACCCGAAGGCCGCACAGCCGACGAAAACGTAGAAGTGTATCGCTGGGGTACGATTCCTACCCTCGCCGACGACGCACTCCCGCACTGGGATTTAATCAAAAAATACGACCCCACCGAAGGCCCCATCATTGACTTTGAACTGGGCACCAAAATCAGCGGGGCGGGTTTTCCGGTGTATCGCGGCAAAGGTGCCAAACTCCAACGCGCCCTGATTCAATTTTTCTTGGACGAAGCCGAAAAAGCGGGTTACTTTGAAATCCAACCGCCCATCGTCGTCAATGCCGATTCGGGCTTTGGAACGGGCCAACTCCCTGATAAAGAAGGACAAATGTACCACGCCACCGCCGACGACTTGTACCTCATTCCTACGTCGGAAGTGCCTATCACCAACCTGTACCGCGACGTGATTTTGAGCGACAAAGACCTGCCCGTCAAAAATACGGGCTACACACCTTGCTTCCGTCGGGAAGCGGGTAGCTGGGGCGCACACGTGCGAGGATTGAACCGTTTGCACCAATTTGACAAAATCGAAATCGTACAAGTACGCAAGCCCGAGGAGTCTTACACCGCGCTTGATGAGATGGTCGAACACGTCAAAGGCTTGATGCAAAAGCTCGAACTGCCCTTCCGTATCATCCGACTTTGCGGCGGCGATATTAGTTTTGCCTCGGCCCTCACTTACGATTTTGAGGTGTGGTCGGCTGCTCAAAAACGCTGGTTGGAGTGTAGTTCGGTGTCCAATTTTGAGACTTTCCAAGCCAATCGCCTCAAACTCCGCTACAAAAACGCCGACGGTAAAACCCAACTATTGCACACGCTCAACGGCTCGGCGTTGGCGTTGCCGCGCATTGTGGCCGCCTTGCTCGAAAACAACCAAACGCCCGACGGCATCGTCATTCCCAAAGTGTTGGTGCCGTATTGTAAGTTTGAGAAAATAGG